>NZ_JBXAOB010000024.1:0-58552 GCF_058802345.1 Pseudomonas sp. GW822-FHT02D10 | reverse complement strand
CGATGCATCGCCGATGGTAGTGTGGGGTTTCCCCATGTGAGAGTAGGTCATCGTCAAGATTAAATTCCGAAACCCCTGTCTGCGTTAGCAGACAGGGGTTTTGTCGTTTCAGGAGCAGTTAAATGCTCCAAGCGAAGAGCGGAGACTTTGCCTTACGTGCTTTGCCAGTCCTGCGTGGCGCCTATGCTGCTTGATCAAACGTCATCAAGAAAATGTAGGTTGAGCGCTCTAGCGCGCCATTTTGCGGGTTTGTGCAGGGAATATGGTGCAGATTGCACAAACGCCTAAGTTTTCACGGACCTGTGCCGAAAAACTGGTGAGACATGCGTGCACCAAAGTAGAGCGGCCTAAGAGCGGCCTACGGCGTTACATGGAATGTTGCACCCGGAACGCATCCCCACTCTTTGCATAAGAAGTCCCATGAAATGAATCTCAAGTTCAGCCATAAAATCCTTTTGGTCGCTTCAGGCGTAGTGGTTCTGGCTTTTGCGTTGTTCACTTTGTACAACGACTACCTGCAGCGAAATACCATCCAGCAAAACCTCGACTCCTCCGTCCAGCAAGCCGGTGATCTGACTGCCAGCAGCGTCCAGAACTGGCTGAGTGGGCGAATTCTGGTGCTGGAAAACCTCGCCCAGAACGTCGCGCACCAAGGTGCCAACGCAGACTTTTCCGGGTTGGTCGACCAGCCGGCCTTCACCTCGAACTTCCAGTTCACTTATGTCGGTCAGGCTAATGGCGTGTTTACCCAACGTCCTGACGCGAAAATGCCGGATGGCTATGATCCACGTCAGCGCCCTTGGTACAAACAGGCTGTAGCCGCCGATAAAGCCTTGCTCACGCCGCCCTACATGGCGGCTGTCGGCGGGCTAGTGGTGACCATTGCCATGCCGGTTAAGAAGAACGGTGAACTGCTCGGCGTGGTCGGCGGGGACCTGAGTCTGGAAACCCTTGTAAAGATCATCAACTCGGTGGACTTCGGCGGTATCGGTCATGCGTTCCTGGTCAGCGCTGACGGCCAGGTGATCGTCAGCCGGGACAAAGACCAGGTGATGAAGAACCTCAAGGATATCTACCCAGGCTCGAACGTACGTATCGAGAAGGGCAATCAGGAAGTGCTCCTGAACAAACAGGCGCGCATCCTGTCCTTTACCCCGGTCACTGGCTTGCCAAATGCTGAGTGGTACATCGGCCTGTCGATCGACAGGGACAAGGCCTACGCGGCACTGGGCAAGTTCCGCACGTCAGCACTGATTGCGATGTTCGTCGCGGTGACTGCGATTGCCATGCTGCTGAGTCTGTTGATTCAGGTACTGATGCGTCCACTGATCACAATGGGTCGTGCGATGCAGGACATTGCTCAAGGCGAAGGCGATCTGACTCGCCGTCTGGCGGTGGAAAGCAAAGATGAATTCGGCGAGTTGGGCAGTGCTTTCAACCAGTTCGTGGAGCGGATTCACGCGTCGATTTCCGAAGTGTCGTCGGCCACGCGTCAAGTACATGATCTATCGCAACGTGTCATGGCGTCGTCGAATGCTTCGATCATTGGCTCCGATGAGCAAAGTGCACGGACCAATAGCGTGGCAGCAGCAATCAACCAACTGGGGGCCGCTACTCAGGAGATCGCCCGTAACGCGGCGGATGCTTCGCAACACGCCAGTGGTGCCAGTGAACAGGCTGACGACGGTCGTCAGGTGGTGGAACAAACCATTCTGGCAATGACCGAGTTGTCGCAGAAAATCAGCCTGTCGTGCACGCAGATCGAAACCCTGAACGCCAGCACCGACAACATCGGGCACATCCTCGACGTGATCAAAGGCATCTCGCAGCAGACCAACTTGCTGGCGCTCAACGCGGCCATCGAAGCGGCGCGTGCGGGTGAAGCAGGGCGTGGTTTTGCGGTGGTGGCGGACGAAGTGCGCAACCTGGCCCATCGCACCCAGGAGTCGGCCGAAGAGATTCACAAGATGATCACCTCGTTGCAGGTCGGCTCGCGTGAAGCGGTATCGACCATGAATGCCAGTCAGGTATCCAGCGAAGAAAGTGTCGAAGTAGCGAATCAGGCCGGTGCGCGGTTGGTCAGCGTGACCCAGCGGATCACCGAAATCGACGGCATGAACCAGTCAGTCGCGGCCGCAACGGAAGAGCAGACCGCCGTGGTGGAAACCCTCAACGTCGACATCAGCCAGATCAACCTGCTGAACCAGCAGGGCGTGGCTAACCTCAACGAAACCTTGAAGGATTGCGATGCGTTGTCGTTGCAGGCCAACCGTCTGAAGCAACTGGTGGATAGCTTCAAGATTTAAACCGTTCCAAGGATGCAAAAACGCGATGAGGCTTGTCTGACTCATCGCGTTTTTTTATGGCCTGAGTGCCTTACGCAAACAGATTGCGCGCGTTGCTCATCGAGTCATCGGCAAACCCCTGTACGAAGTCCTTGAACCCCGGCAGGGCTTCGGCGCCGCCTTGGGCGGGTTCGGCGATGATGGTCCAGGTTGCGCGCGACTTGCCGGTGCCCAGGGGCTCGACGCTCATGGCGGCCCACAACTGACCAACGCCCAAGGTGTTGTAGACGGTCGTCCAGGTCATGCTCAGCGCCTGATCGTCGCGGGAGTTGAGTTGCTCGACAACCAGGTTGCCGTCCTTGAAAAACTTCTTGCGCAGCGAAGACACGCCCTCGCCAGTCATCTCGATGTGCGACAGCGCCGGGATGAACTTGTCAAAGCCGGCGAAGTTGCCGACCACTTCCCAGACCCGCGACGCCTCGGCCGGTATTTCTACCGACGATACAACGTGGCAGCCGTGCGGGTTTTTGATCAGGGTATCGGGTTGCAGAGTGCTCATGGTCTTGCTCCATTTTTACGGGTGATGAATCAGATGAAGTTGATTTCTTTCAGGTAGTCGCAGCCGCGACGCAGCAGCGCCGGGGATTTTTGCGGGTAGTGCGCGCCCATCAGCTGCACGCCGGCCTGGGCGTTGGCGTGGCCGATCATCGAGATATCGCCGATGTCCTCTTCGAAGCCGTTGAGGTAGAAACCCAGCACGCCGAACAGCGCGTTATCGCTGTCGACCCGGCCCAATTGCTGTTGCCAGTCGGCGACGCTGACCATTTGGAACTCGCGTCCGGCCTCGCGGAACGAAGCGACGTAGGCGTCCCAGCTCAGCGGTTCGGGATTGTGCAGGTTGAACACCGCCTGTTCGGGCTGATAGCGGCTGGCGTGGAAGGCGATGAAGCGAGCGAGGAAGTCCACCGGCATCAAGTCGAAATTCAGCGCGAACTCCGGCACCTGGCCGAGCTGGATCGAACCCTTGAGCATCAGCATCAGACGGTTCTTGTGCGGCTGGCACACGCCCGTGAGGCTGTTGAAGCTGATGTTGCCGGGGCGATAGAGGTTGACCCGCACCCCACGCTCGCGAGCGCGTTCGAGGATCCGTTCGCCGACCCATTTGGACAGGTTGTAGCCGTTCTTGATGTAGATCGGCGGGGTCTGCGCGGCGGGTTGCTCGAGGACCCGGCCATCAGCGTCGATGGTGCTGGAGGCCGAGAGCGTGGAGACGAAATTGAAGACCTTCTTGCTGCGCCCTTCGCAGAGCCGCAAACACTCGAAAATCGGCTCGACGTTGTCCCGCGCCAGCGACTCGTAATCGAGCACGTGGTTGACGTTGGCGGCGTTGTGTACCAAGGCGCCGAACTCGCGATCCAGTCGCTCATACACCTCTGGCATCAGACCCAGTGCCGGTTGCGTGATGTCCGCTGCATAGACCTTCACCCGAGTCAGGTCCAAATGCTCCAGACGGTTCTCGCGC
This sequence comes from Pseudomonas sp. GW822-FHT02D10, assembly GCF_058802345.1. NCBI lineage: Bacteria > Pseudomonadati > Pseudomonadota > Gammaproteobacteria > Pseudomonadales > Pseudomonadaceae > Pseudomonas > Pseudomonas sp. GW822-FHT02D10. Next base: position 54,745 of record NZ_JBXAOB010000024.1, on the reverse strand, counting down.
AAGGACTCGGCAAAACGCTGCGCAGCGGATTGCCCGGCACCGTCGCGCACCAGGCATGCGACTTCACTGGCGCCCCAGGCCAGCAGCGCCTCGACGATATGCACGCCGACGAAGCTATTGGCACCGGTGACGATGACCTTGTGCACATCGCCCATCCGGCTGACCGGCAAGGGCTGTACATCAAGCTCGCGGAAGGCATCGGCCAAGGCTTTTTCGCTGAGCACTTCTTCGCCAGCAGAGCCTCTGACCAGCGTTGCCAGTCTGGCGATGGTTGGCACTTCGATGAAGCGGTTGATCGAGATGCTGCGCCCGAACTGCTCGCGTAATTGCAGCAACATGCGCGATAGCAGGATCGAGTGGCCGCCCAGATTGAAGAAGCTTTCGTCGGTGGAAATGTCGCCCGCCGGCAATTCCAGCAACTCGGCCCAGAGCTCCAGCAGTTGCGTCTCGTCGGCGGATTCCGGTAGCCGACGCTGATGGTTTTCGAGGACGCTGACCGGCATCGCCAACAGTGCCCTTCGATCGACTTTGCCGTTGCTGGCAAAGGGCATATTCGCCAACTCGGTCCACGCAGTGGGCTGCATGTAGTCCGGTAAAAACTGCTGGGCGTGCGCTTTCAGCGCTTCGCGAGCCGCGCCCGGCTGTTCTTCCTGGGGTTGTGCGAGGAACGCCAGAATCCGTCGATGACTGTCGATCACCACCGCCACCTGGCGGTACAACTGACTGTCGCGCAGGCAGCGTTCGATCTCTTCCGGCTCGACTCGGTAGCCGCGGATCTTCACCTGATTGTCCCGTCGGCCACAGAGCTCGATGCCGTCGGCGGTCCACTTCGCCATGTCGCCGGTGCGGTAGGCACGCAGGCTCTGGCCGCGAGGCAAGGGCAGTTGCAGGTAGCGCTCGGCAGTCTGCTGCGGGTTATTCAAATAACCCAGGCACACCCCCGGACCGACGATGTACAGCTCGCCGACGGTCTGCTCGGCCACTGGTTGAAAGTCCTCGTCGAGGATCAGTACCTGGCTGTTGGCAATTGGCGCCCCAAGGCTGCGGTTGCTGTCACCGACTTGCAGTTGTCGGGCGGTGATCAGCACCGTGGCTTCGGTCGGGCCATACAGGTTGTAGAGCTTGCCTTGCTGGGTCAGCTGCTTGATCACATGGGGTTCGCAGACGTCGCCACCGGTCATCACATGCGCAAGGTCGCGCAACTGATCCAACGGCAGAATGCTCAGCAGCGCTGGCGGAAGAAATGCGTGGCTGAGCTGATGATGACGGATCAACTCGATCAGTTGCAGCGGGTCACGACGCTGGTCGTCGCTGGGCACGATCAGTTCGGCGCCCTGGATCAGCGTCGGGAAAATATCGATCAGCGAAGAGTCGAAACTCAGCGATGAAAACTGCAACACCCGACTCTGTTCCGTCAGCTCGACGTAATCGGCGTACCACGCGGTGAAGTGCCCGAGATTGTTCTGACTGAGCAACACACCTTTGGGATGACCGGTGGTACCCGACGTGTAGAGCGCCATGCACGGCGCCTGGCTGCCGGGTCGCTGGCGCATCAGCGGCAAGCCGAGATTCACCTCGCGGGCGTCGATGTCACTGATGTCGAGCCCGGGCATTTTGTTGCTCAGCGGGTGCTGGCCATCGTGCAGCAAGAGCACTGCGCCAGCGTTCTCCAAGATGTACTGCTGACGTTGTAGCGGATGACTGGGTTCGAGCGGCAGGTACACCGCGCCACTGCCGAGAATCGCCAGTATGCCAGCGAACAGCGCACTGGATTTCGGCAGACAAATGCCCACCACCACCGGTCCATCCACCGCTCGGTATTGCTCGATCAGTGGCAACAAGCGTTGCTGAATTGCCTGGCTCTGGGCGTGCAAGTCGCCATAGCTGAGCACTTCACCATCGATGTGTAGCGCCGGGCGTTCACGGTAGATTTTGAAGCTCTGTTCGAGCCGCTCGATCATCGGGATTTGCCCGAGTTGCAGCAGCGGTGCTTGCTGGGTGAGGTTGAGTCGATGGGCGTAGGCCATACTCTCCAGTGCCAGCAGGTTCTCTTCACGCTCATGATGGCCGGGCGTGGCCGTTGCGGCGTGTGTGAAGTACTCGGCATCGCGGGAAAAGCGGCTGACCTCAAGCGCCACACGGTCGACCAGTTCGGCGATGACCTTCAGGCGTAATGCTTGGCCATTGCCCGAGGTTTCTTCGGCGACGGGGATTCGGGCGATCAGCCGTTGTTCGTCGCTCGATGCGTAGTGGCATCGCACGTCGATGGGCGGCAGGCCGCTGGCGTCTGTTGGCCCGAGGCCCAGGCGCACGCTCAGCCGTGCGCATTCGCCCAGGTCGCGCAGACGCTGCGGCGAAATAGCCAGGCTGCCGTCGTCAATCAGCAGCTCGGCAGTGTCACCGCGGTGTTCATCCAGGGCATGGCTGTCGTTCAGTCGCGTCAGCCCATGACCGTGTTGTTCCAGCTCCAGCGCCAGCTCATTCAAGGCCTGGCTTTGACCGATGAGCAGAATGTCGAGACGTCTCATGATGTTCTCCTCGGCTAGATCAGGTAGTCGCTCAGGGCGTCTTGCACGCATGGCGAATCGAGCAGCGAACTGCTGCGGAAAAACCGCACGATGTTGGCGACCAGCGGGTGATGGCGATTGATCGGGAAGGCCAGGCCTGCCACTTCGCTCTTCAGTGCCGCCTTGGCGGCATCGCTGATGTGCAGGTGTTCGATCAACCGGAAGTCGAACGATTTCTGAATGTCGTTAGTCAGGTAGTGAGTGATGAACACCGGCAAAATCTTCGCGATCCGTTGGCGGTCGTCTTCGTTTGCCGAATGCCAATAGATCCGCACCAACCTTGACCAGAACCCCGAATGGCGGCCTTCGTCGAGCAAGTGGTCAGCCATCAGGCCCTTGATCGATTGCTTGACCGTGTCGTCCTTGGCGAACGCCGCCACATCGTTGGTCACGGTGTTTTCCGCAATGGCCACGCAGATCAGCTCCACGGCGCTGCGCAGGTGTTCCGGCGCCAGTGCCAACGCTGCGGGAATCGCCCGGCTCAGCTCGATTTCATGCGGCAGCTCGATCGGCGTGATGCCGGTCATGGCTACCGTCTGCTGCATGAAATCCATCGCCACCAGCGCGTGATAATCCTCATCGACCACCACGGTCATGGCGTCGTAGCGGCAGGCGAACGGGAAGGGCACGGCGAAGCGATTCTTGGCGATGCTACGGGCGGTCTTGTCGACGATCTCGGTTTCGAAAATCACCACGTCGTTGATGAACTTGTAGAGCGTTTGCACCAGGGCAAAGTCGCGCTGCTCCGGGCATTCGCGAACAAAGGTTTCGCTCAGTACCAGCGGTTGGCGGCTCAGGGGATAGATCAGTTTGTCGTCGTTTTCGACCACACGCCGGGGGCGGGTGCGGATGGTCGCGCGGCTTTCCCAGGCGTCGGCGAAGGATTGGTAGTCGGCGGCGTTCATGCGCTCACCTCGGCCACGGGTTCACGCATGCTCAGGCGCAAGCCGTCCCACAGCGCGATGCGGCTTTCAACGGCGGCGATGGCGGCGGCGTAGACGTCCTCTTGCCGTTGCGGGTCGCCGTCAACCAGTCGCGCCAGGAGTGTTTCGGCGGCGGGACCGTGGTCTTCGGAGTCGACTTCGATGTGCCGCTCCAGGTAGTAACGAAAGGTCGGCGCCTGTTCGATGCCTATGCCCCAATCGTCGAGAATGCGTTGGAACATCTGCGGAATGACGCTTTCACGGCCATGCAAAAACGCTGCGGCAACGCTGTGCCCCGGCGCATACAGGGCGGTGTGCAAGGTGTGCCGGACGAAGTTCGAGGCGGCCGGGTCGACGTCCACGCTTTGCAGGGCGACGTCGTAGCTCACGCCTTCCTTTTGCAGGGCGACGAAGCGCTCCACGGCCGCCGTGCTGGCGCCGATTTCGCGCATCGCGTCCAGGTACAACTCGAAATGGCTGTAGTGACCGTGATCGAGTCGGTCATCCGACTCTTCACCCAGGATGATTTCGTTGATCAGGCGCGCTGCTTGAGGGTCTTGCGGCGGTAGCCAGGGCAGCTGCACGCACGTGAGTTCCTGTTGCAGGCGTTTGGTCAGCGACATGAAGTCCCAGACGGCAAATACATGGGTTTCCATAAAGCGCTGAAGTATTGAAAGCGAATGGATCTCGGCAAAGATAGGGTGGGCGCTGAGCTCTGATTTTTTCAGGTCGAGAAGGGCTTTGTTTGGTTTCATGAGTGGCCTATAAGTTGCGAGTTAAGTTGTTCGGTCGGCGAGTGTTTATTAGGCAAGTGCAAACAAGGTGCTGCCTGAACTTTTTAATAGGCGAACAAGTACCTCAAACAAACGTCGATACAGTTCATGAGGGCGGCGGGCCTTGCCAGGCAAGGCATTACACGCGTCGATGGAGCTTGGCGATCAGCTGCACAGGTTTGTGATACAGACCCCGGACATTGACCGTGCGGACAAGTGCAATGGAACTTGAAGTTGTCGGCGGGGAAAAATTAATACATGAAACAAGTAATGGGCAAGTGTTTTTTATATTATTTGTCAAGTGTATTTTTTTGGGCGTGACAAGTTTCAATAAAACTTTTCCAATAAGTTTTATTGAGATGAAGTTGTTCCTTCCGGCTTATATAAGTCAGAATGTAAAAGAGTGAATGCCTCACTCGGAGCAACTTGTTGGCTGAAAAACTAATGAGTTTGATGTGGTAGGCAGGAGGTGGGCACGGCTCCCATCTCTTCCCGTCCTTTGGCAAGCCTCCTTCTGTTTGTCCATCACGCGAGGGCTATGCAGGCAGATTTGCACGCCGCTCATCCTTTTTTAGTCGGCAAACTCAAGAGTGAGCCCAAAAAGCCAGCACTGCTATCACTGGCGCAAGGGTGGGCAGGGGGTTTCAAGGAGGGAAGAGGAGATAGGTTGTCGTCAGCGCTGCTCGAGCGCCTGTGCTTCACATCACACAAGCGTGAGGCGCTTACTCGCTGAGCAGGCCCAGGTGGGTGTTGATGATCTGCAGCAGACGATGACACTGAGTGGTAATGAAAAAATGGTTACCGGTCATTTCGATCAGTTCGAATTCACGGTGAGTGAACTCGCGCCAATTGATCATGCTTTCAAGTGGCGCCAGCGGGTCGTCGCTGCCGTAGAAGGCAGTCATCGGAATATGCAGGCTGCGACTGGAAGGGTCGGCCCAGGATTCGAGCAGTTTCAAGTCACCGCGTATCAGTGCTTCGTAGGTGGTGAGTTGATCGTTGGCCGTTGCCTCGGGAATCAGCCCCTGACTTGAGGGGGCATGACCGTTGTACAGCGGCGCTGTGGCGGGTCGGGTGTCCAGGCTGGGGCAGCCGGAAATGAACAGATGACGGGTTTGCCCCGGGCAACGGATTTCGCTCAACTTGGCCAGTTCGTAGGCCAGAATTGCGCCCAGGCCATGGCCAAAGAGTGCATGGGGCTCGGACAGGTAAGGCTGGAGCGCCGCGAAGGCGTCGACCAGCAGCGGCGGCCATTGTTCGTAGCGTGTCTGGTTTTGTGGATTGCCATGGCCGGGAAGCCTGAACGCGAGCAGTTCAATATGCTCGCTCAATGCTTGTGTCCAGCTGCGGAACTGCCCGGGGTCGGCACCGGCCTCGCAGAAGCAGATGAGTCGGACATCCGTCGCCTGACCGGTATTGATCACAGTCAGCCACGGAGTGTCCTGGGCGTGCACGGCTTTCCTTGCGCGGCTCACGTCGAGCCTTTCTTGCCCTGAGGTTCAAGGCTGTTCAGGTAACGCGTGATGACCTCGACACCCCGGTTGAGGTGGTTCTCAAGCTTCGTCACGGTTAGCGTGATGTCTCGGGCTTGCGCGGCGCGCAGCAGCTCACGGTGATCTTCCTGGGACAGTTTTCCGAGCCCCATGGCTTCAAGGTTGAAGCGCAGAAAACGTTCCTCTTCCCACAGGCCGCTTTCTACCAGACTGAGGAGCCTGCGGTTGGGTGCCTTGCGGTACAGCGTCATGTGGAATAAACGGTTAAGCCTGCCGATCTCGGCGTAATCGGTTTGTGTTTCCAGATCGTCGATATAACGCGCCGCTTCGGCAAAATCCTCGTCGTCGAGCAACGGAATCGACAGGCGCAGGGCCTCGGATTCCAGCAGGATGCGCAGGGCATAGGTTTCGGCAGCGTCACCTTCGACCAGTGGCGCGACAACCGCCCCTTTGTGTGCGACAACGTGTAGCAGCGATTGCGCTTCGAGCTGGCGCAAGGCTTCGCGCACCGGCATGCGACTGACACCGAACAGGTCGGCCAGGTCTTGCTGGCGCAGAGCGGTGCCGCAAGGCAAACGGCCGTCGAGAATCGCCGAGCGCAGGGTTTCTTCGATCACCGATCGCGCAAGGTGAGCGGGGATAGGGCCGCTGACCGGGATAGTACTTAAAGGGTTGGGCTTTTGTGTCACGACAACGCCCCCTGATTAAAATGAAAATATTGGATCCAGCGCACACTAGTGACTGCCCGGAGGGTTGTCAAACCGGCAAGACAATGCAGTTTTCGACAGTTTTGTGCCACTGGCTTTGCCATCGAGCGCAACTTTACCGGCTACGATCTTTTCAACTGTGTCCGTTCCCCACAAGTTTAGCGCGCTCGCAGTGATTGCACCGTGCCATTGTCTTTTACCTATCAAGGCTTCACCATCAAGCGCTTTCCAACCGCCCTTCGGACTCACAGCAGTGCAGGCACGTTTCGCTCTCCCTCGGACCCTGCGCGCCGCCACCTTGGCACGGACGAAAAACCCTTGTTGATCATTCCGGACATGAACCTTCTGGTCGCCCTCGACGCCTTGCTCGACGAGGGCAGTGTGGTGGGCGCGGCGCGGCGGATGAACCTCAGCCCGGCGGCGATGAGCCGGACCTTGACGCGGATTCGCGAGGCCATCGGCGACCCGATCCTGGTGCGTGCCGGCCGTGGGCTGGTGCCGACGCCCAAGGCACTGGAATTACGTAGCCAGGTGCGCGATGTGGTGGAGCAGGCGGCGTTGTTGTTTCGCTCGGCGGACGAGGTGGATTTAAGCACTTTGCGCCGACGTTTCAATGTACGCGCCAATGACTTTTTCGTCGGGGTGTACGGCGGCCGGTTGATCGACACGTTGAACCGCCAGGCACCGCACTGCGAGTTACGCTTTGTGCCGGAAGGCGATGGTGACGATGAGGCGCTGCGCGAAGGGCGGATTGATCTGATGATCAGCAACACGCGCCCGCGAACCCCGGAAGTGAAGGTCCAGAACCTGTTTGCCACGCATTTTGTCGGACTGGTGCGCGAAGGCCACCCGCTGCTTGAAGGCGAAATCACCGCAGAGCGCTTCGCCAGTTTTTCCCACATCTCCATGTCTCGTCGCGGTATTGCCCGAGGGCCGATCGATACCGCGCTCAATGGCTTGGGGCTGGAGCGTCGGGTGGCCTTGATCGCTCCCAGCTTCCATGCGGCGATGTTTGTGTTGCCGGACTCTGATCTGATTTTGCCGGTTCCCAAAGAAGCGTTGCTCAGCGTCACCCGCCTGGGTTTGCGGCTCAGCTCCTTTACGTTGCCGATTGCGCTACCGACCCTGATGCTGACTCAAGCCTGGCACCCGCGCTACGACAAGGACCCGGCCCACCGCTGGCTGCGCGAAACCTTGAAAGCCAGTTGTGATGAGACGTGGCGCGCGGCGCAGCCTGCCTGAAAATCAACGGATCGCAGCCTTCGGCAGCTCCTTGGAATGTACGCAATCCACTGGAGCTGCCGGAGCCTGCGATCTTTGTGGCTATAGCTGCGTTTAGCACACTTATAACCTGCCAATAAGTCAGTTTTCGTCAGTTGTTGGCCTTCATAAACTGCTCCGGTATTTCTGCAATCCGGAGCTGTACTGAACATGACTTCCCTCGCTGTCCCCGCGACCCTCGAAGCGGCCAGCACACCTTCCGTCGTCACCCCACCGGTCTTCGGCCCGCGCATCATCATCGGCCTGGTCGGTGTGCTGCTGGCGGTGCTGGTGTCAGGCCTGAACGAGATGGTGACCAAGGTCGCCCTGGCTGACATTCGCGGTGCCTTTGCCATTGGTTACGACGAAGGCACCTGGCTGGTCGCCAGCTACACCGCAACCTCCGTGGCGGCGATGGCGTTTGCACCCTGGTGTTCGGTGACCTTTTCACTGCGGCGTTTCACCCTGTGCGCGATCGGGCTGTTTACCGTATTCGGTGTGCTGAGTCCCTTCGCGCCGAACTATGAAAGCCTGCTGCTGATGCGCACCGTGCAAGGCCTGGCCGGTGGGGCGTTGCCGCCGATGCTGATGACTGTCGCCCTGCGGTTCTTGCCGGCCAATGTAAAACTCTACGGGCTGGCCGGTTATGCCCTGACGGCGACTTTTGGTCCGGGGCTCGGCACGCCGCTGGCCGGTTTGTGGACGGAGTACGTGAGTTGGCGCTGGACCTTCTGGCAAATCATTGCGCCGAGCCTGTTGGCCATGGCCGCAGTGGCCTACGGATTGCCGCAGGATCCGCTGCGTCTGGAGCGCCTCAAACAGTTCAACTGGCGTGGCCTGCTGCTGGGTTTCCCGGCTATCTGCATGCTGGTGATCGGGATCTTGCAGGGCAATCGCCTGGACTGGTTCGAGTCGAGCCTGATCTGTTGGCTGCTCAGTGGCGGCCTGCTGTTGCTGGTGCTGTTTCTGGTCAACGAATGGTCGCAACCGCTGCCGTTCTTCAAGTTGCAGATGCTCGGCATCCGCAACCTGTCATTCGCCCTGCTGACGCTGGCCGGGGTGTTGGTGGTGTTGCTGGCGGTAATCATCATTCCGTCGAGTTACCTGGCGCATGTTCAAGGTTATCGGCCGATTCAGACCGCCCCGGTGATGCTGCTGATGGCCGCCCCGCAACTGATCGCGCTGCCGCTGGTGGCGGCGCTGTGCAACTTGCGTTGGGTCGATTGCCGTTGGGTGCTGGGCATCGGTTTGAGCCTGTTGGCGCTGTCCTGCATCGGTGGATCGCAGCTGACGTCGGCGTGGATTCGCGATGATTTCTATGTGCTGCAACTGCTGCAGATTTTCGGCCAGCCGATGGCGGTGCTGCCGTTGCTGATGCTCTCGACCGGCAGCATCAGCCCGCAGGAAGGGCCGTTTGCATCGGCCTGGTTCAACACCGTGAAAGGCCTTGCCGCCGTGATCGCCACTGGCGTGCTGGATGCCCTGACCACGGCGCGTCTGCATTTCCACTCAACGATGCTGGTCGACAGCCTCGGCAACTTACCGCTGGCCGACAGCGATAGCGCCGGCCTTGCTCATCGATTGCACCAGCAAGCCGTGGTGCTGACCTCGTCGGACTTGTACCTGTGCATGGCCGGGGTCGCGCTGGCGCTGATCCTGCTGATTTTCTGGCTGCCGACGCGGATCTATCCGCCGCGCGCGCCAACTTGAACGTTTACTGAAACAGAAGGTTTTTATGACGATCCCTACGAAACAAAAACATACCGGTGCAGCGCTGACGGTGTTGGCGGTTGGCGTGCTGGTTTACCTGCTGGCGCCGGGCGTGTTCGGCAAGAAGCCGCAACAGACTACCAACGATGCCTTTATCGCCGCCGACTTCACGCTGGTCGCACCGCGTGTGGCCGGGTTTATCAAGCAAGTGCTGGTCGAAGACGACCAGCAGGTTAAAGCCGGGCAGTTGCTGGCGCTGATTGATGACCGGGATTTGCGCGCCGCAGCGCAGGCCGCCGATGCCGAAACCCTGGTGGCCAAGGCGCAATTGCAAAACGCACGGGCAACCCTCGAACGCCAGGCTTCGGTAATCGCTCAGGCACAGGCTACGGTGGTGGCCGCGAAAGCCGAAATGGCGTTCGCCGAACATGAACTGTACCGTTACAACCACCTTGCCGGGGTCGGCGCCGGTACGGTGCAAAACGCCCAGCAAGCGCGCACCCGTATCGATCAGGCCAGTGCGCGGCTGGCCAATGCCACGGCGGTGCTGGCGGCGGAACGCAAGCAGGTGGAGATTCTCACGGCCCAGCGTGATGCGGCCGAAGGGGGGTTGAAGCGCGCCCATGCGGCGCTGGAAATGGCCAGTTTCGAATTGTCCTATACGCGCATCGTTGCACCGATAGACGGCATGGTCGGCGAGCGTGCGGTACGGGTTGGCGCTTACGTCACGCCGGGCAGCAAGATCCTCGCTGTAGTGCCGCTGGCACAGGCCTATGTGGTCGGCAACTTTCAGGAAACCCAACTCACTGACGTGACGCCTGGACAAGACGTGGAAGTGCGCGTCGACAGCCTCGGCGGTGAAACGTTGACCGGCCGGGTCGAGAGCATCGCACCGGCCACTGGGGTGACTTTTGCCGCCGTGAAGCCGGACAACGCCACCGGTAACTTCACCAAAGTCGTGCAGCGAATCCCGGTGAAAATCGTCCTCGATCCAGGCCAACCACTGGCAGAGCGTCTGCGGGTGGGGATGTCGGTGGAAGCGAGTATCGATACCGTCAGCTCAAAGGCCAGCGCGCGTGAGGTGACCCAACGATGAAGATCCTTGTCGACTGGTCTGGCGCCTTCGCGAGCAAGCCCGCTCCCACAAAGATTGCGCAACACCTGTGGGAGCGGGCTTGCTCGCGAAGAGGCCGGTGGCCCTGCACATCCCTCAGCGCCTTACTCGTCATGAGCCTTTCAGCCTGCACCGTCGGCCCGGACTTTGTGCGACCGCAAGCACCGCAGATTGAAGAATGGTCAAAACCACAAAAAGCCGCTGTCAGCCAGGCAGTGACGGCCGAGATGGACGAACGCTGGTGGGAGGTTTTTCACGACCCGCAGCTGTCGGCTCTCAGCCATCGTGTGTTGACCGATAACCTCGACCTGAAACTCGCCAGCCGCCGCTTGCAGCAAAGCCACGCGGCACGGCAGGTGATCACCGCCGAGCAGTCCCCCAACACGGCCGCAACCGGCAGCTACGGGCGTAAACGCAACAGCGCACTAGGCTTGAGCGACCCATCGGGCAACAACGGACGCTCGGCGTTCAACCTCTGGGATGCGGGATTCTCAGCCTCCTGGGAGCTGGATTTCTGGGGTCGTGTGCGGCGTGAAACCGAAGCCGCCGACGCGACTCTGGAAGTGGCGGAGAATGATCGTCGTGGCGTACTGCTCTCGGTGCTCGCGGAAACCGCTCAGGACTATATCCAGTTGCGCGGCGTGCAGAGCACCCGGGCGGTCACCGAGCAAAACCTCGAGGTCGCGCGGCACAGCCTGAAGTTGTCGCAGTTGCGCTTGGCCGACGGTGTGGCCACCGATCTGGACGTTGCCGAAGCTGCCGCACAGGTGGCGACTATCGAAGCGCGTCTGCCGGCGTTGCAGCAGCGTCAGTCGCAACTGATCAACGCCTTGAGTCTGTTGATGGGCGAACGGCCGCAAGCGTTGCAAGCCGAGTTGTCGAAGGACGCCTCGGTGCCGCAAACCCCGCGTCAGGTCGCGATCGGCCTGCCGTCGCAACTGGCCGAGCGGCGTCCGGACATTCGCCAGGCCGAGGCCCGGTTGCATGCCGCCACCGCCAGTATCGGCGTGGCCAAGGGCGATTTTTATCCGCGCATCACGCTGTCCGGCAACCTCGGCTCGCAGGCCATGCAACTGAGCGATTTTGGCTCCTGGGGCTCGCGTCAGTTCGGCATCGGCCCGCAATTCAGCCTGCCGCTGTTCGACGGTGGCCGCCTGCGCGGCATACTCGATTTACGCGAGGCGCAGCAACAGGAAGCGGCGCTGGCCTACCAGCAAACCGTGCTGCGGGCCTGGCATGAAATCGATGACCAGCTGACCCGTTACAACGCCAGCCAGCTGCGCCGCGACAGCCTTGCCGAAGCCGTACGCCAGAACCAGATCGCCCTGCACACCGCGCAACAGCAATACGTCGAAGGCGTGGTCGACTTCGTCAACGTCCTGACCGTGCAAGGCGCATTGCTGGCGACTCAGGAGCAACTGGTGGAAAGCTCGACCGGCGTGTCGCTGGCGATGGTGGGCTTGTACAAGGCGCTGGGGGGCGGGTGGGAGTCGGTGTATCCGTTGGCGGTGTCTAACGATAGGCGGTTGAGGTCGCGCCGGACGGGGAGTGATGGCTAATTGCTTGACGCTGGTCGAAGCTGTCGTAGACTCCGACCATCTGTCAGGGAGACACAGCTATGCAGCGTTTTCGTGGTTTGGCTTTAGGCTTGATCGGGTTGGCGTGTGTGGCGCAGGCGAAAACGCCCGTGCCAGACGATCCGCTGCTGGAAAACACCAGCACAGGCAGTCATGCCACAACCAGCAGCGAAGCCCGCGGTGTGTTGCGTGCTCGCGATCAAGCGGTGCTTGCCAGTGAACTGCCCGGCAGAATTGTCGAGTTGCCGTTCAGTGAAGGCGAGTCCTTCAAGAAGGGCGACATCCTGGCGCGTTTCGACTGCTCGGCCTTTCAGGCCCAGCTCAATGCGTCGCAGGCCGCCAGCCGGGGCGCCGGTGAAGAGTTGGCCCACAACAAGCAACTCGCGGCGTTGAACTCGGTCGGGCGTTTCGAAGTGGCGCGAGCCGAAGCCAAACTCAGCGAAACCCAGGCGCAATCTCAGGTTTATCAGGTTCAGGTCAAACGCTGCAGCGTGGTCGCGCCGTTTGACGGCCAGGTCGTCGAACGCAAGGTTCAGCGTTATGAAAGCGTCGCCGCCGGAGCGCCGCTGCTGGACATCGTCGACAACCGCAGCCTGGAAATCCACCTGTTGGTGCCCTCACGCTGGATGGGCAAACTCAAGCCCGGACAGACCTTCAGCTTCATTCCCGATGAAACCGGCCAGCCACTCGATGCCACGGTCAAACGCCTCGGTGCGCGGATCGATGAAGGCAGTCAGACCCTGCTGCTGGTCGCAACGCTGCCCAACGCCAGCGGTTTGCTGGCCGGAATGAGCGGCACGGCGCGCTTCGCGGAGCTCAAGTGAACGCGCCCGTCACTGGCGGCGCCGAGCAGGTCTTCGCGCGCTTTCTGGAGCTGGAGCGCCAGACCCGTGCCGCGCGCACTACCGAACAACTGGCCTACAGCCTGGCCAACGACGGTCAATCCTTGTTCGGCTTTCGTCACGCGGCGTTGCTGATCGCCGGCAAGGTCCGTGCGGTCACGGGCGTCAGTGCGGTGGAACCGAATGCGCCATTCGTGGCGTTCGTCGAACAAGCGGTGGCGCAATTGTTCAAACTCGACCTGTTGAAACAGGCGCGGGTCATTCCGGCTACGTCGTTGAGCGGTTCGATTCAGGCCGACTGGCAAAGTCTTTCGGCGGCGCAGGTGTTTTGGCTGCCGTTGATTGATCGTCAGGGCCAGGTATTCGGCGGTTTGTGGCTGGCTCGCGATGTGCCGTGGAATCCTTCCGAGCAAGTGCTGTTGTCGCAACTGGGCGACACGTTCAGCCACGCCTGGCTGGCGCTGCAACCGCGTCAACCGTGGCGCCTGCGCTGGACTCGCAAACGCCAGGTCGCCTTGGCGGCGGTGCTGGTGCTGGGTTTGTTGATCCCGGTACGCCAGTCGGTACTGGCGCCGGCTGAAGTCGTGCCACTCGGCGGTCGGGTGGTGGCGGCGCCGTTGGACGGGGTGATTGCCGAGTTCCTGGTCAAACCCAATCAGAGTGTGAAGAGCGGCGACCTGTTGCTGCGTTTCGAAGGCACCACGCTCAAAGCCCAGGCCGATGTCGCCGACCGTGCCTTGGGCGTGGCGCAAGCTGAGCTCAAGGCCAACGCCCAGCGTGCCTTTGCCGACGCCGAGTCGAGTTCGAAAATTGATTTGCTGGCGGCACGGGTCGAGCAGAAGCGCGCCGAACGCGATTACGCCCGTGAATTGCTCAAACGCAGCGAAGTCCACGCCGAACGCGACGGCATTGCGGTGTTCGCCGACGCCGAACGCTGGACCGGCAAACCGGTGCAGACCGGCGAGCGGCTGATGGAAATCGCTGACCCGAGTCAGGCGGAATTGCGCATCGAGTTGGCGGTCGGCGATGCGATTGCACTGGAGTCGGGTGCGCAGGTGGCATTGTTTCTCGACAGCGATCCACTGCAACGCCATTTGGCCAGGCTCGAACGTTCGGCCTACGAAGCGCAGCCCACCGCTGGCGGACAGTTGGCGTATCGGCTCGACGCCAGTTTCGAAGCTGCGCCGCCGCGTATTGGCTTGCGCGGCACGGCGAAAATCTTCGGGGATCGTGCGCCGCTGGCGCTGTACCTGTTGCGCAAGCCGCTGGCCGGTTTGCGCCAAAGCGTAGGTCTCTAGATGACATTGCCCAGCCTGCGTGCCGATTTACAGTTGCAGATGGCCGCTCCGGCGCTGGACGGGTCGCCGCGCTGGACCTTGGCCGACCCGCTGCGCGGACGCTACTTCAAGCTCGGTGCAGCGGCCATGCGCTTGCTGCGTCATTGGTCTTTGGGCGATCCCGAGCAAGTGCTGCGTGCGGCCAATCGCGAGCCGGGTTTGCCGCTGGACGTCACGGAGCTTGAGCATCTGCTGAGTTTTTTGCGCGCCCACGACCTGATCTCCGCCCTCGACCCGCAACAGCGTGCCAGTTATGGCATTAAAGCGGCCGCGCAGCGTCAGAGTGTGTGGCAGATCCTGCTGCACCAATACCTGTTCTTCCGGATTCCATTGTGGCGTCCCGACGCGTTTCTCAATCGTGCATGGCCGTGGCTGGCGCGTTTTGGCCCTGGAGCGCTGCGCTACGGTTTGCCGCTGACCCTGGGTCTGGGGGTGTTTCTGGTGTCGCGGGACTGGCAGCGTTTTATCGCGACGTTCCCGCATTTGTTCAGCCTCGGTGGTGCGTTGGCGTTTGGGGTGGCGCTGTTCTTCGCCAAGCTCTGTCATGAGTTCGGCCATGCCTTCATGGCCAAGCGCGCCGGCTGCCGGGTGCAGAGCATGGGCGTGGCGTTCATGGTGCTGCTGCCGATGTTTTACACCGATGTCAGCGACGCCTGGCGGGTCAATGATCGTCGCGCGCGCTTGCTGATCGGTGCGGGCGGAGTACTCGCCGAGTTGCTATTGGCGTGTATCGCCTTGCTCGCCTGGTCACTGTTGCCGGACGGGCCGGCGCGGACGGCGGCGTTCATGCTCGCCAGCGCGACCTGGCTTACCACGCTGGCGGTCAACCTGAACCCGTTCATGCGTTTTGATGGTTATTTTTTGCTCAGCGACTTCTGGGAAGTGGACAACCTTCAGGGTCGGGCATTTGCCTTGTGTCGCTGGCGGTTGCGCGAGGCGCTGTTCGGCTATGGCGCACCGGCACCGGAGCCGTGGTCGCCGGCGATGCAGCGGCGTTTGCTGTGGTGGGGATACGGCTCGTGGCTGTGGCGCGCGGTGCTGTTTTTCGGGATTGCGCTGGCGGTGTATCACCTGTTCTTCAAGCTGTTGGGGATCTTCCTGATGCTGGTTGAGCTGGTGTGGTTCATCTTTTTGCCGATTGCCCGCGAAGGGCGCGAATGGTGGAGCCGCCGCGAACAGGCCCATGCACCGCGGGCGTTGCTCAGTGGGTTGGGATTGCTGGCGCTGATCGTCGTTTTGGTATTGCCGTGGCGCAGCGCGGTGGAAATGCCGAGCATGCTGGAGGCTGGTCGGGTCAGTGCCTTGCATGCGCCGGTGGCGGCACGGGTCAAACAGCTGAATGTCAGCGATGGGCAGATCGTTGCCCAAGGCGATGTGCTGATTGAGCTGGAGTCGCCGGACCTGGACTCGCGTCAGGCCATCGCTCGCCGGGAAATCGAGATCCAGCAATTGCAGATGCGCCGTCAGGCCGGGCGCAGCGAAACCGCCGCTGATGCAGGCATCGTCGAACAGCGACTGGCTGAGGCGGTGGCCGAGTATCGCGGTCTGGCGGCGCAGCGCGAGCGCCTGTTGCTGCGGGCACCCCAGGCCGGTCAGGTGCGCGATCTGTTGCCGCAACTGGCCGTCGGCCGCTGGTTGTCACCCAAAGATACCCTGGCCCGGGTCGTCGAAGAGGGCGCGCGACTGCGCGGTTATCTGGCCGAAGCCGAACTGTGGCGGGTTGCACCGGGTGCGACGGGGCGGTTTATCGCCGAGGACCCGATGCACCCGGCGGTGGAGGTCGAGCTGACGGAAGTCGACACCAATGGTGCGGCGGTGGTCGAACAGGAAGCGCTGACCTCCGACCACCACGGACCGATCGCCGTGCGCCGCGATCAAAGCCAGCGCGCCGAGCCTGTGCAAGCGCAATACGCGGTGCGGCTCAAAGTCCTCGACGGCATAGCCACCCCGGTGCAGCCATTGCGGGGTCTGGTGGTGTTGCAGGGTCGCAGTGAGTCGTTGTTGGGTACCGCCTGGCGCCGATTGGCGGCGTTGGGCGTGAGGGAGAGTGGTTTTTAGCGCAGGGAGAACTCGATGCTGAACAACAATGCCAATGCCGCGGATGGTTTGGTGGTGCGCCCGTCACGGGCGACCGATGGGCCGTTTCTGGAAAGCCTCTATCATGCGGCTCGCCCCGATCTGCAATGGATCGACGGCGAGCGCGAACGGGTCGAGGAGGTCATCGCCCAACAGTTTCAGGTGCAGGAGCAGGGCACTGGGGAACGCTTCCCCAACGCGATGCACTATGTGGTCGAGAAGCTCGACACCCCGATTGGCGCCTTATCCGCCGAATTTGGCAGCAATGAAATTCGCGTCCTGTACCTGGCGTTCATTCCGGCTGCCCGAGGCAAGGGCTATGGCCGCACGGTACTGCAAGGCGTGCAAAAAGCCGCCGAACAGGTCCGCTGCCCGGTGAGCACGGTGGTCTGGGCCAGCAACCCCCATGCGCGTCAGCATTACCTGGCGTTGGGCTTTCAGGTAGAAGAACAAAATCCGGCGGCCGAACGCCTGGTCTGGTATCCCGGCCAGCCTCAAATCCTGGTCAGTTGAAGGTGATGTAGAAATACGCCCGGCTTGCATCGCGTCCCAGAGCCAGTGTGCGCGATATAAATATGCCTTCGGTACGACCCAGCTCAGGCAGGTCGATCGCACAGAGTCCATCGACGAACGAAGTGAGATCCGGGCTGCTCAAGGTCACGCCAAAAGGCATTCGGCTGCTCTCTGACAAGCGTGCCCTGGGCGCGTCCTCTACCGATTCGATGATCACGGACAGTTCGCTGCCATCCTCCAGGTACAACTTGGTGGGTGCTTCCAGTAATTGTCGAAAATGATCGCTGTTGATCTGTTGCTGCATGGCCTGGCTCCAGAAAAGTAAAGAGCCGGGGCCTTGGGCCCCGGCGGCATGTTCAGTTGCGAGACGGGAAAAGACCGTTGAGACACATGCTGAAGTTCAACACCAGGAACGGGTTCATCGTGTCCATTGGCAGGCCACTGCCGCTGGGCGCTACGGTGGCGGCGACGTTGACGGTGCCACCAACGGAGGTGCTGACACCTTGCAGCGGCACAGGCGCATTGCCCTGTACGGTGGAATAAATGCTGGCCAGGCCCGGGCCGCCGCCGGAGGCACCGATAAAGGCGTTGGTCGCTGAGGGCGCGCTCACGGGGGTGGCAGCGACACTGGCCAGGTTGACGGTCGTGGTGGCCGTCAGGTTAGGGGTGCCGGTGGCGGTTGCTACGTGTGCATGGGTCGGCAGGTTGGTCAGCGTGGCGGTGGTTTGTTCGGCGCCGTGGGAGGTGCCGATTACCCGTGGGGTGAGGTTCAGGCCCGAACCCTGGCACAGAGGCAGGCGACCGCGCAGGTCCGGCAGCATGAAGTTGGTCGTGCCGTTGCCGCCGTAATTGGTGCCGAGCAAGGCGAACTGCGCCTGGAACTGGCCGACTTGCATGGTCTGCCCGTTGCACAATGCCCAGCCGCTGGGTGGATAGTTGAAAGCGAAAGTCTGGATGGTTCCGGTAAACACTTCCATGGTTGTTATCCCTGTGTTTTTGGAGGAGGCCGGCTTGTCCGCCGACCACCGATCAGCGTAGCCGCTAAGACGAATGCCGCTACATTGCGTGTGTGCAGGGAATGGGGCAGCATCCACACCCAGTTCAAGGTCCAAGCCTTATAGGACCTTTCGATCACCCAGGGGGATAGATGGAATACCGTAGAGAAACAGAGCTTGCCGGCAAGCCTGATGAGCGCTCTGAGCGCACTCGGCTGACGGCCTCGGCGCGTCTGTTTCAGTGGCTGACCGAGTATGGGATCTGGCCAATTCTGGCGCTGGCGGCGTTCGTGCGGTTTTACGACCTGACGGCGGCGGCGATTTGGGGCGATGAAGGTTCCAGCCTGCTGATGAGCCAGTACAATCTGGCCGGGATCTGGTTTCACGCGGCCCGTGATGTGCATCCACCGCTCTACTTCATGGTGCTGCACGGTTGGATCGAGCTGTTCGGCGACGGTATTCTTTCGATTCGCAGCCTCAGTGCACTGCCGGGCATCGCTACGGTGGCACTGGGTGTCTGGCTGGTACGTTTAATCGCCAACCCACGGGCGGCGTTGCTGGCTGGGCTGCTGCTGGCACTATTCCCTTCGGCGGTGCGGTACAGCCAGGAAGTGCGGATGTATTCGCTGCTGGGCCTGTTGCTGCTCGGCGCGACGATTGCGCTGGTGTATTGGGTCAAACAGCCCCAGCGCGCACGGTATCTGGTGATTTACGCGCTGCTGATGGCCGCCGGGTTTTACACCCACTACTTCACGGCCCTGTGCGTGATTGCCCATTGGTTGTACCTGCTGGTGCTGCGTATGCAGCCGGGCAACCCAGTGCGGCACATCTACCGCCCGGGCTGGTGGCTGACCAACGCGGCGATCGTGCTGCTGTTTCTGCCGTGGGTCCCGCAGCTGCTGAGTCTGGTTCAGCACATGCCGGAGCTCAAGGCCAGCGGCGATGTGGGCTGGGAGGATCCGGTCACTCTTGGCTCCCTGCCGTCCATGGTCTGGACCTTCATGATCCAGGGCGATGACGACAGCCTGTCCCGGCTGGTGTTTATCGCACTGCCAGCGCTGTTGCTGGGCGTGATCGGGTTGACGGTGCTGCGTGATCGTAGCGCCTACCGCTGGAGTGCCTTGCTGGCGATTTACACGGTCGTGCCGCTGGTGCTGGTTTTCCTGGTGTCGTTCGTTTCACCCGTCTTCATCGAACGCTACGTCACGGCCTATGCCCTTGGCTTGCCGCTGGTGATTGCATTGGCTGCCGATCGCCTGTTGAACGGTTATCGGGTCGTGGCCCTGGCGCTGCTCCTGCTGTTTGTCGGGATCGAAGGGGTGGGCCTGAAAAACAACGCGACCGTCGATACGAATGACCAGATCAACGTGACGGTCGAATTCATCAATCAGCATTACGAGCCAGGTGATCAGGTCGTCATTAGCGATCTGCTCTGGTACATGCCATACGTCTATTACGATCGCACCGTCGTCCAGCCGCGCCTCTTTACTCCGGTCCTGGCCAACGGCACGTCCAGTCGCCCGAATGCCTATGGTTTCGGTACGCTGGTTGAGGAGGCAGCCGACAAGATCTACCTCGATCACCTCACCGACCTGCCGCCCGGCACAAGTCGTGTGTGGCTGTTCAGCACAGCCGACCAGCCTGATGAGTTCGCGCCGCTGCCCGAGGGTTGGCAGAAAGTCAGTGAAAAAGTCGCAGGCAATGCGCGGGCGCGATTGTTTCTCGTGGGCAGTCCAAAAAAATGATCAAGGTCCTTCCAGGAGCGCTGTGGCGCCTGGCCTTGCCAGCTCCTGGAACCGATGGTTTTTTGACGACGGTTATTGGCTTAAACGTTTCACGCTGTCCACTGGCGTTACAACCTCATCTTTCACAAGGTTTTAGCTCCGATTTGATATCAAAACACCACTAGTCGGATCCAACTTCGTAGGCTACGCTTTGTCCTACAAAGGGACTTCCGACTACGGTGAAGGGATGCAGCAGTTTCACTTTATCTCCGGCTTGCCGCGTTCAGGCTCAACCCTGCTGTCTGCGATCCTGTTGCAGAACCCGCGCTTTCATGCCGGTATGACCAGCCCCGTCGGGGCTCTGTTCAGCGGCATTCTCGATCAGTGCAGTGCCGGCAGCGAGTTCGGTGCGGTGATCGACACACCGCTGCGCCGTCGCTTGCTGCGCGGACTGTTCGACTCCTACTACGCCGACAAAGCCGATAAGCAGATCGTCTTCGACACCAATCGCCAATGGAGCTCACGGCTTCCGGCGCTTAACGATCTGTTTCCCCAAGCGAAGGTCATCGCCTGCGTGCGCAATGTCGCCTGGGTCATGGACAGCCTTGAACGGTTGTATCGCGCCAACCCCTTCGAAAACACCAAGCTGTTCGGCGATGCGGTCGAGCGAAACACGGTTTACAGCCGTTGCGAAACGCTGGCACAGCGCAATCGTCTGGTGGGATTTGCCTGGGCCGCGCTCAAGGAAGCCTATTACGGCGAGCACGCCGAGTCGTTGCTGATCGTTGATTACGACCTGCTGACCCAGGCCCCCGAGCGGGTCATGCGGTTGATCTACGATTTCATCGGCGAACCCTGGTTCGAACATGACTTCAACCACCTGGCCTACGATGCGCCGGAATTCGACCAGGCGCTTGGGGTTGCAGGTCTGCACAAGGTCAGATCCAGGGTTTCCCTGGAGTCACGGCGCACCATTCTGCCGCCGGACCTGTTTGCGCAATACGCGGAACTGTCCTTTTGGCTCGATGGCTCTGCCAGCGCTGCCAATGTCATTCGTATGAAAGCCGACGCCGCGATCAGTTGATCACGGCGTTTTCATTTGCGCGGTATGAACGTTCGAGTTTGGGTGAGCAACATGTGGTGGAGCAAAGGCAAGTCGCGGATCACGGAGGGCGCACGCGTCCTGGCATCGCCATTGATCATGTCCCTGGAACCGCGAATGCTGTTCGACGGTGCGGTGGCGGCCACGGTGGCCGATACCACCCAGGCTGACAGCCACACCACCACCACCGACGCCGCCAAGGCACCGGTCACCGATCACCCGGCCGCGAGCAAGGACACCCACGCCCAGGCCGATAATGCGGCACCTGTGGCGCCAACCCCCACCGCTGTGCCAGGGCAGAGCGTGGTATTCGTCGACGCCCGGGTCAAAGACGCTGACAGCCTGCTCAAAGGCGTGGCCCCCGGCACTCAGGTGGTCCAGCTCGACGCGAGCAAGGACGGTTTGCAGCAGATTGCCGACTACCTCGGTCAGCACCAGGGCATCAGCTCGGTGCAGATCATCGCCCACGGCAACGCCGGTGACCTGTGGCTGGGTGACAGCTACCTGTCGGCCGAAAATGTCGCGGCCCGCAGCGCGGTGCTGGCCGAGATCGGCAAGGACATGAAGGTCGGCGGCGACATTCTGATTTACGCCTGCTACACCGCCGAAGGGACGCGTGGCTTGAATTTTGTCGACTCTCTGGCGCAGTTGACCGGCCGTGATATCGCCGCCTCGGATAACCGCACCGGTGTGGGCGGCGACTGGAACCTGGAAATCGCCACGGGCACTATCGAAAGCGCCAACGTGCTCTCGAAAACGGCCATGAGCGAGTACCAGTGGGGTCTGGCGACCTGGACCGCCAGCAACAACGGCAACACGGGCGTGGGTTCGTTGCGCGCCGCGATTGCCTCGGCGCAGAACGGCGATATCGTCACCTTCAACGGCAGCATGACCGTGCAGCTCACCTCCGAGTTGCTGGTCAGCAAGAACATCACCATCGACGGTGACCTGAACAATGACGGCGTGGCGGATGTGACCCTGGACGGCCAGTACAAGACCCGGGTGATCGAGATCGCCTCGGGCAGCACGGTGACCCTCGACGGGTTGGTGATTACCCGAGGCCTGGTCTCGGGTGCGGGTGGCAATGGTGGATCTGGCGCGGACGGGTCCATGGGCGGCGGTATTTTCAACGCCGGGATCCTGACCCTGTACAACGTCAGCGTGACCTCTAACGCGGCCTCGGGCGGCGGTGGTGGCGGTGGTGTGACGGGTGTTTACTCTGGCGGCGGCGGCGGTGGCGGCGGTGGGTTGGGCAGCCAGGGCGGCGGCCACGGCGGTTCGACGGGGTCGGGCACCGGCACCTATGGCGGCCAGGCAGGCGGTGGCGGCGTGGGCGGCTACGGCGGCGCTTACGACGCCACCCACATGGGCGGTCGCGGTGGCACCAGCACCGGTGGCAACGGAGGGATCGGGGTTCACGGGTACAGCAATGGCGGTAGCGGGGGGACGGCCACCAACGGCACGATTTCCATCGGCGGCGGTGGTGGCGGTGCCGGTTTGGACAAGGTGGGCGGTGCAGGCGGCAACGCGGCTGGCGGGATCTACAACGCCTCGACCGGCACCCTAACTATCGTCGGTACGTCGACCATCACCAATAACATCGGCGCCGGCGGCGGCGGTGGCGGTGGTAGCGGTAGCGGCTACGCCGGCAACGGCGGGATCGGCGGCAGGGGTGTCGGTGCGATCTGGAACAAAGGCACCCTCCAGATCACCGCGACCAACTTCGCGGCCATTTCCGGTAACGCGGCGGGCAGCGGTGCCGGTGGTGCGGCACTGGGCGTTGGTACGACAGGCACCAGCCCGACGGCGGTAGCGGCGATCTACAACGACGGCGGCGTCCTGAATACCACGTACCCGCCGTCGCCCGCCGCGACCATCGTAGTGGCGGACAACTCGCTGATAATCGGCGAAACCTCACTGGTCACCTTCACGTTCTCTGAAGCCGTCAGCGGTTTCACCAATGCCGACCTTACGATGACCAACGGCACGCTGACGGCAGTCAGCAGCAGTGATGGCGGCACCACCTGGACCGCGACCTTTACCCCGAGTTCAAGCGTCACGGGCAACACCAACCAGATCTTCCTGGACAACACCGGCGTGACGAGCGTGTCGCGGGGCGTAACCGGGTTCGGCACCAGCTCGTCCAATAATTACGCCGTCGACACCGTACGGCCAACGGCGACCGTTGTGGTCGCCAATAGCACGGTGAACATCGGCGGATCCACCGTGACCATTACGTTCAGCGAAGCGGTGACCGGTTTCAGCACCGCCGACATGACCGTTTCCAACGGCACCCTGACCAACCTGACCACCAGCAACAACATCACCTGGACAGCGACGCTCACTCCGACCAACGGCCTCAACAATGCCAGCAACCTGATTACCCTGGACAACACGGCCTACACCGATACGGCGGGCAATGCCGGTGTCGGGTCGGCGGACTCCAACAACTATGCGATCGACAGCGTAAGGCCGACCGCGAGTATCGTGGTCGACAACAGCGCGCTGAACATCGGGGCAACGTCCCCGGTGACCATTACCTTCAGCGAAGCGGTGACCGGCTTCACCAACGCCGACCTGACGATCCCCAACGGCACGCTGACCGCGGTCAGCAGCAGTGATGGCGGCATCACCTGGACGGCAACGTTCACCCCGACCACGGGCGTCAACGATACGACCAACCTGATCACCCTGGCCAACACCGGGGTGGCTGACCTGGCCGGCAATGCGGGCAGCGGCACCACCGATTCCGGCAACTTCACCATCGATACTGTGCGCCCGACCGCGACCATCGTGGTGGCCGACAACGCTTTGACAATCGGTGAAACCTCGCTGGTGACCATCACCTTCTCCGAAGCGGTGAGCGGTTTCAGCAACGCCGACCTGACGATTGCCAACGGCACGCTGACCGCGGTCAGCAGCAGCGATGGCGGTGTGACCTGGACGGCGACCTTTACCCCGACCAACGCCATTACCGATGCCACCAACCTGATCACCCTGGACAACAGCGGCGTGCAGAACGGTTCCGGCAACGTCGGCAGCGGCAGCACCGATTCGAACAACTACGCTATCGACACTGTTCGGCCGACGGCGACTATCGTGGTCGCCGAGAATGCCTTGAAAATCGGTGACACCTCGCTGGTGACCATCACCTTTTCCGAGGCAGTAACCAGCTTCACTAACGCCGACCTGACGATTGCCAATGGCACGCTGACGGCGGTCAGCAGCAGTGATGGCGGCATCACCTGGACGGCGACCTTTACCCCGAGCGCCAGCACCACCGACGCCACCAACCTGATCACCCTGGACAACACCGGCGTGGCCGACTTGTCCGGCAACGCCGGAAGCGGCAGCACCGACTCGAATAACTTCGCCATCGACACCCAGCGTCCGACCGCGACCATTGTGCTGGCCGACCCGACGCTGGCCGCCGGTGACACCTCGCTGGTGACCATCACCTTCTCCGAAGCGGTGAGCGGATTTACCAACGCCGACCTGAGCATCGCCAATGGCACGCTGAGCGCGGTGAGCAGCGGCGACGGCGGCATTACCTGGACCGCGACGTTCACCCCGACCGACGGGGTGTCTGATGCAACCAACCTGATCACTCTGGCGAACGCCGGTGTCAGTGACCTGGCAGGCAACGCCGGCAGCGGCACCATTGACTCGGGCAACTACGTGGTCAACACCGCGCACCCGAGCGCGACCATCGTGGTCGCCGACAACGCTTTGACAATCGGTGAAACCTCGCTGGTGACCATCACCTTCTCCGAGGCGGTGACCGGCTTCACCAACGCCGACCTGACAATAGCCAACGGCACACTGACCGCGGTCAGCAGCAGCGATGGCGGTGTGACCTGGACCGCGACCTTTACCCCGACCAACGCCATTACCAACGCTACCAACCTGATCACGCTGGACAACACCGGTGTGCAAAACGCGGTGGGCAATATCGGCCTGGGTACGTCCAACTCCAATAACTACGCGATCGACACCGTGCGCCCGACCGCGACTATCGTGGTTGCCGAGAATGCTTTGAAAATCGGCGACACCTCGCTGGTGACCATCACCTTCAGTGAGGCGGTGACCAGCTTCACCAACGCCGACCTGACGATTGCCAATGGCACGCTGACGGCGGTCAGCAGCAGTGATGGCGGCATCACCTGGACGGCGACCTTTACCCCGAGCGCCAGCACCACCGACGCCACCAACCTGATCACCCTGGACAACACCGGCGTGTCCGACTTGTCCGGCAACGCCGGGAGCGGCAGCACCGACTCGAACAACTTCGCCATCGACACCCAGCGTCCAACCGCCACCATCGTACTGGCCGATTCGACGCTGGCCGCCGGTGACACCTCGCTGGTGACCATCACCTTTTCCGAGGCGGTGACCGGCTTCACCAACGCCGACCTGACGATCCCCAACGGCACGCTGACAGCGGTCAGCAGCAGTGATGGCGGTATCACCTGGACGGCCACCTTCACCCCGACCACGGGTGTCAACGATACGACCAACCTGATCACCCTGGCCAACACCGGGGTGGCTGACCTGGCCGGCAATGCGGGCAGCGGCACCACCGACTCCGGCAACTTCACCATCGATACCGTGCGCCCGACCGCGACCATCGTGGTGGCCGATAACGCGCTGAATATCGGCGAAACCTCGCTGGTGACCATCACCTTCTCCGAAGCGGTGAGCGGTTTCAGCAACGCCGACCTGACGATTGCCAACGGCACGCTGACCGCGGTCAGCAGCAGCGATGGCGGCGTGACTTGGACGGCGACCTTTACCCCGAGCAACGCCATTACCGACGCCACCAACCTGATCACGCTGGACAACAGCGGCGTGCAGAACGGTTCCGGCAACGTCGGCAGCGGCAGCACCGATTCGAACAACTACGCCATCGACACTGTGCGCCCGACCGCCACCATCGTGGTGACGGACACTGCGTTGGGGATCGGTCAGACTTCGTTGGTGACCATCACCTTCAGTGAAGCGGTGAGCGGTTTTACCAACGCCGATCTGACGATCGACAACGGTACGCTGAGTGCGGTGAGTAGCAGCGATGGCGGCGTGACCTGGACCGCCACATTGACTCCGGTGAACGGCGTCACTCACAGCGGCAATGTGATCACTCTGGACAACACCGGGATTGCCGACCTGTCCGGCAACGCCGGGACCGCGACCACCGATTCCAATACGTACGCTATCGACAGCCAGCGCCCGACCGCCACCATCGTGCTGGCCGACCCGACGCTGGCCGCTGGTGAAACCTCGTTGGTGACCATCACCTTCTCCGAGGCGGTGACCGGCTTCACCAATGCCGATCTGACGATCCCCAACGGCACGCTGACCGCGGTCAGCAGCAGTGATGGCGGTATCACCTGGACCGCCACCTTCACCCCGACCGCGGGCATCAACGATACGACCAACCTGATCACCCTGGCCAACGCCGGCGTGGCCGACCTGGCCGGTAATGCGGGCAGCGGGATCACCAACTCCGGCAATTTCACCATTGATACCGTGCGTCCGACCGCGACCATCGTGGTCGCGGACAACGCTTTGAAAATCGGTGATACCTCGCTGGTGACCATCACCTTCTCCGAAGCGGTGAGCGGTTTCAGCAACGCCGACCTGACGATTGCCAACGGCACGCTGACCGCGGTCAGCAGCAGCGATGGCGGCGTGACCTGGACGGCGACTTTTACCCCGAGCAACGCGATTACCGACGCCACCAACCTGATCACCCTGGACAATACCGGTGTGCAGAACGGTTCCGGCAACGTCGGCAGCGGCAGCACCGATTCGAACAACTACGCCATCGACACCGTGCGCCCGACCGCCACCATCGTGGTGACGGACACTGCGTTGGGGATCGGTCAGACTTCGTTGGTGACCATCACCTTCAGTGAAGCGGTGACCGGGTTTACCAACGCCGATCTGACGATTGCCAACGGCACCCTGACCGCCGTGAGCAGCAGTGATGGCGGCGTGACCTGGACCGCGACCTTTACCCCGAGCGCCAGCACCACCGACGCCACCAACCTGATCACCCTGGACAACACCGGTGTGGCCGACCTGTCTGGCAACGCCGGGAGCGGCAGCACCGACTCGAATAACTTCGCCATCGACACCCAGCGTCCGACCGCCACCATTGTGCTGGCCGACTCGACACTGGCCGCCGGTGAAACCTCGTTGGTGACCATCACCTTCTCCGAGGCGGTGACCGGCTTCACCAATGCCGATCTGACGATCCCCAACGGTACGTTGACCGCGGTCAGCAGCAGTGATGGCGGTATCACCTGGACGGCCACCTTCACGCCAACCGACGGCATAAAAGACACGACCAACCTGATCACCCTGGCCAACACCGGCGTGGCTGACCTGATCGGCAACGCCGGGACCGGCACCACCGACTCGGGCAACTTCACCATCGACACCCAGCACCCGACCGCGACCATCGTGGTCGCGGACAACGCTTTGAAAATCGGTGATACCTCGCTGGTGACCATCGCCTTCTCGGAAGCGGTCAACGGTTTCACCAACGCCGACCTGACCATTGCCAACGGCGCGCTGAGCGCGGTCAGCTCAAGCGACGGTGGCATCACCTGGACCGCGACCTTCACCCCGTCCGCCGACATCACCGACACCACCAACCTGATCACCCTGGACAACAGCGGCGTGCAGAACACCTCCGGCAACACCGGTGTGGACACCACTGACTCGAACAACTACGCCATCGACACGCAACGTCCAACCGCAAGCATAGTGGTGGCCAATCCTCTGCTGGGCATTGGCCAGACTTCGCAGGTGACTATCACCTTCAGTGAGACGGTCAGTGGTTTCACGCTGTCCGACCTCAGCGTGGCCAATGGCACGCTGTCCAATCTGCTGAGCAGCGACGGCGGCAAGACCTGGACAGCGACTCTGACGCCGACCGCGAATATCAACGACGCCACCAACCAGATTGTGCTCGACACCGCTAATGTGCTGGATAGCGCCGGTAACGCTGGCAGTACCGTTACCCTGTCCAACAACTATGTGCTCGATGCCGACCGGCCCACCGGGACTATCGTCGTCGCCGAGCCGCTCCTGGGCATCGGCCAGACCTCGCAGGTGACCATCACCTTCAGTGAAGCGGTGAGCGGTTTTGACCTCTCCGATCTGAGCGTGACCAACGGCGCGCTGTCCAACCTGGCCAGCAGTGACGGTGGCAAGACCTGGACCGCGACGTTCACGCCGACGGCGAGCGTGACGGACGCTACCAACCTGATTGTGCTCGACAACAGCAACGTCAACGACGCTGCAGGCAATGCCGGGACGGGACTGGCCATCTCCAACAACTATGCTCTGGACAGTGAACGCCCCACCGCGACCATCGTCATCGACAACCCGAACCTGGGCGTTGGCCAGACCTCGCAGGTGACCTTCACCTTCAGCGAAGCGGTGAAGCATTTCGATTTGTCCGACCTCAGTGTGGCCAATGGCACGCTTACCAACCTGAGCAGCAGCGACGGCGGCAAGACCTGGACCGCCACCCTGACCCCGACGGCCAATATCAACGATGCGACCAACTTCATCGGGCTGGACAGCAGCAATGTGACCGACCGCGCCGGGAACACCGGCACTGGGGTCGCGATCTCCAACAATTTTGCTATCAACACGGTGCCGGCCGTCGTGATCTCGGTCAGCGACCCGGTACCGTCTTCGAGCACATCGAATGTGCCATTGCAGCCGATCGTCTTCACGCCGCCGACCGGCAATCTCGGTTCACCGCTGACCTTTGCACCGCTGTTCGAGCAGCGGGTATTGGGGGATGGCATCCGCCCACTGGGGGATATTTTCATCAATCGTGGCGCACTGAGCCCAAGCTTTATCGCGCAGGTGTTCACTAGCAGCGACAGCGGCGGAAATAGTTCCGGTCACGGCTTCCTGGGGTTTGGCAGCGGTGATGGCGGGGTGTTTGGCAACAGCACCCTGTCGAGTCTGTTCAGCCATGAATCGAGCAGCGGCAACAGTTCGTTCAACGCGTCCGGCGACAGGTCGATCCAGAGCGGCGGCGACGCTTCCCGGGGTCCGCACGGTGCATATGGTGCGCTGACCCTGGGCGAACAACTTCAGCAACTCGAGACCATCGAGCAACAGCAGATCAAGGCATTGGCCACAGCGTTGCAACAGGTCGGCATCAGCGAAATGCAGGCCTGAATAGAAAAACCTCAACTTATGCAGCACCCAGGGGCGGTCCAAGGATGAAAAAAAGTCAGAAACTATTCGGCGCCAGCTTGCTGGCGCTAGCGATCAGCGGATGTGCGGTGACCAGTGAACCGATTGAGCGCCGCGTCAGCGAGCAGCGCGCCAAAAGCGACCTGGCGAGCATGTACAAGGATCAGGAACCCCTGAGCGGCCCGCTGACACTGCACCAGGCCATGGCCCGCGCGGTGAAGTACAACCTTGAAGGCCGCTTGAAAATCATGGAAGAGGCGTTGGCCAAGCGCCAACTCGACCTCGCCAGCTTCGACATGCTGCCGCGCATGGCCCTGGACGCCGGTTATGTAGGGCGCAACAACACCAGCGGCTCCAGCAGCCAGAGCGTGCGCACTGGCACCCAGTCCCTCGAACCATCGACCTCACAGGACCGCGACCGCAGAGTCGCCGACCTGACCATGGTGTGGAACGTCCTCGACTTCGGTGTCAGCTACATCAACGCCAAGCAGCAGGGCGATCAACGGCTGATCGTTCAGGAGCGCCGGCGCAAGGTCATCAACACCATCGTTCAGGACGTGCGCTCGGCTTATTGGCGGGCGGTGGCCGCTGAACGCCTGCTCAAGCAGATCGACACGCTGATGGCGCGGGTCGATGCCGCGCGTAACAACAGTCAGAGCATGAGCGAGCAGCGCATCGGCGACCCGGTGCAGGCCTTGGGGTACCAGCGTTCGCTGATCGAAGCCACGCGCCAGCTCGAAGAGCAGCGCCGGGCACTGTCGTTGGCGAAAACCGAACTGGCGACCCTGATCAACCTGCCGATGGGCACTGACTTGACGTTGGCGACCCCTGAGGATTACCCGATTCCGGAACTCAAGGTCGGCATGGCCAGCCTCGAACAGGAAGCCCTGGCCAGCCGCCCGGAACTGCGTGAGCAGGATTATCAGACGCGCATCAGCACCGCCGAAACCCGCAAAGCCATGCTACGGCTGCTGCCGGGGCTGGAGCTCTCGGCTGGCGGGCATTACGACAGCAACTCGTTTCTGGTCAACGACAAGTGGGCCGACTACGGGGTTAAAATCACCTGGAACCTGTTCAACGTAATCTCCGCCCCGGCGGCGATCGACGTTGCCAAGGCTGGGGAAGAAGTGGCCAAGGCGCGCCGTCAGGCGATGTCGATCGCGGTGCTGGCGCAGCTCTATGTGGCCAACGCCAACTACCGCGAAGCGCTGCGCCAGTTCCAGACCAACCAGCAGCTGTCGGATATTGACGGGCAGATTCTTGGCCAGTTACGTAACCGCCATCAGGCAGCCGGTATCGGCGAACTGGACCTGATTCAGGGCGAACTGAACACCCTGCAAGCCGACTTGCGCCGCGACCTGTCGTACGCCGATTTGCGCAACGCTTACGGGCAGATCTTCGCCAGCGCCGGGCTCGACCCGCTGCCGGATCAGGTGCAATCGACCCAAGTGCAATCGATCGCCACCGAGCTGGCCAGTCGCGAGGACGCGTGGGCCGCCGGCAACATCACGGTGCCGCCAGCGCATGTTCAAGGCAAGTAATCTGCTGGCGCCCACGATCAGCGTCAGTCGGGTACAGCGGGAGGGCCGATGACGCGTCCGGCGTTTTCTCGCTTGCCGGTGACGGTGCATCTGCCGTTGCTGTTGCAGGCGTTGGCGCAGATCAAGGACAGCGACTGGCACAGCCATTTCAACCGTGACTATTACGCGGGCGACTGGAGCGGCGTGGCGCTTGTCAGCGCGGTCGACGCCCTGACGGAGTTGTCCCCCGGCCGTGGGAAACCGGTGCCGCGAGCGCCTTGGCTGCTCGATGGTCGGTGGCAATACGCATTGCAGGGTTTGTCGTTGGACATTGTTTCGGCAAGGCTGCTGAAGCTGGGGCCGGGCAGTCGCATTCACGAGCACCGCGACTACGACCTCGAGGGGCCAGCGGCCGATCTGCGGCTGCATATTCCGCTGCTCAGCCCGCCCAACGTCGACTTTCTGCTCGACGGTTTACGGATTCCGATGAAGGCCGGCGAATGCTGGTTTCTCGACCTGTCGCGGCCCCACAGCGTCGACAACCGCGACAGCCGTGAACGGGTGCATCTGGTGATCGATTGCAGGCCCGGTGCATGGCTGGAACAGGCCATTATCGAGGGTGCGTCAACCACGCCGGAGACTGGCATCGGTCACGCGGCGCAAGCGCTGGCACAGTTTCGACGGCTGCTGGAAAGCGATCCGCAGCTCTGCAAGACCTTGCAGGGCATGACTGACAACGAAGCCTTTATTGCCACCACCCTGAAGCTGGCTGCCGAGCGTGGCCTGGCGTTCTCCCGTGAAGAGCTGCGTGCGGCGATGCGTCATGGCCGGCGTCAGTGGAACGAGCAATGGAGCGCTTGAACCTCGACGGCTGGTTGCCGATTCGCATCTGGGAACAGGATGCAGAGTGGCGGGTCGATTGGTGCTGGTTCGGTGATCAGCCCTTGCGTCAGCCGTTTTTCCGCGACGCGGTGGACGAAGCGCTGCGCTTGCCATTCAACCAGGCCTTCCGGCGTCAAACGCCGCTGAGTACGCTGAGTGATTGGCAGACAACCCGCCCAGGGCTGGCGCCGAGCGCGTTCATTTTTCACGCCTCACGCTGCGGTTCGACGTTGATCAGCCAGATGCTTGCGCAACTCGACAATCACATCGTCATTTGCGAACCACCGCCACTGGATACCCTGCTGCGCAGCACGCTGCCGCCAGCAGAGCGCAGCGCGGCCATTCGCGGTTTGCTTTCGGCCTACGGCCAGCGGCGCCGAGGGGTGGAACAACGGTTGGTGATCAAGCTGGACGCCTGGAGCATCGGTGAGCTGAAGCAGTTGCGCGAGTGTTTTCCTGAAACACCCTGGCTATTTGTCTACCGCGACCCGTTGGAAATCGCTGTTTCCCACCTGCGCCGTCCGGGGATGCACATGGTGTCGGGGATGATTGGCGCCAGCGCGCTGGACGATGAGGCGGCGTTCGAGGGACGAGAAGACTTTATTGCCCGACGCTTGGGCCGGTTGCTGCACTTGGGCGCTGAGTATTGCCACGAATTTTCCGGCCTGGCCGTCAACTACAGTGAGTTGCCGCACGCGATGGGAGGACGTTTGGCCAGGTTTTTTGCTCTGAATGCCGAGCAGCGGACACGGGTGTTCAGCGCCGTGAATCAGCACGCCAAGCAGCCGAGCGAAACGTTCGTGGCCGACGGCAAAGACAAACAACGAGAGGCCTCACCGCAACTCAGAGAACGCGTTGAGTGGTGGGCGCGCGGGCCTTACGCAGTGCTGGAGCAGCTGCGATGCAGCCTCAATTCTTCGACGACAAATCCGCCATACCCTTGAGCAACTCGATCGGCAGCGGGAAGACAATGGTCGAACTCTTGTCGCCGGCAATCAAACTCAGGGTCTGCATGTAACGCAACTGCATGGCACCGGGCTGGCGACCGAGCATTTCGGCGGCTTGCATGAGTTTTTCCGAGGCCTGCAATTCACCTTCGGCGTGGATCACCTTCGCCCGCCGTTCGCGTTCGGCTTCGGCCTGTTTGGCAATGGCGCGGATCATCGATTCGTTGAGGTCGACGTGTTTGATCTCGACGTTGGCGACCTTGATCCCCCAGGCATCCGTCTGGGCGTCCAGCACCTGCTGGATGTCGAAGTTCAAGCGTTCGCGTTCGGCCAGCAGCTCGTCCAGTTCATGTTTACCGAGCACTGCCCGCAAGGTGGTTTGTGCCAGTTGGCTGGTGGCCATGAGGAAGTCTTCGACCTGGATGATCGCTTTCTGCGAGTCGAGCACACGGAAGTACAACACCGCGTTGACCTTTACCGAGACGTTGTCGCGGGTGATCACGTCTTGCGGCGGTACGTCGAGCACCACGGTGCGCAGATCGACCCGAACCATTTGCTGGACCACCGGTATCAACAGGATCAGCCCCGGACCCTTGACCTGCCAGAAGCGTCCGAGCTGGAACACCACGCCGCGCTCGTATTCACGCAGGATGCGGAAGGTCGACCCCGCCAGTACAATCAGCAGCACCAGCAGCGCGGCAAAACCCAGTTGCAGACCCATGATCATTCTCCTTGCGGCGCCGCGTCAGCCGCGGCCACTTCCAGCAGCGTTCCCTTGCGCGCCACCACCCGGACCAATTGCCCCGGTTGCAGCGGTGTGGCACTCAGCACCCGCCAACGTTCACCTTGCAAATGCACCCAGCCGTTATAGGCACTGCCGGCCTGCAACGCCGTCACCGGCGTCACGCTGCCGACTAACCCGGAATCGCCACTGACGGTGTCCCGCGGTCGGGTTTTCAGGGCATGGATCAGCAACGCGATCAACAACAGCGCGCTGATCAGCGCAAGGCCGATGATGAGTGGCGTGGGGACATCGGTATTGCTCAGAATCACCGCACCGATCACAAACATCATGATGCCGCCCAGCCCGACCACGCCGTAGTTGGGCAGCACCGCCTCCGCCACGATGAACGCGATACCAAACATCATCAGCCAGACGCCGAGCGGGTTAGGGACGATCAGCACGACAGTGTCCGCCGCGAAAACCGATCCGCTCAAACCCAACAACAGCGCAACCAACCACCACCAGCGAGTGTTCACTTGACCCTCCAGGAGAGTCATCCGTCTGCGAGCCACACGGTGGCCCTGCTTATAGTCTAGTTGAGCCTTTGGCTGGATGAATTCTGATCAATTTTTGCGAGTTTCCAGTGGGCAGATTTATCACCGGGTTCCGGCAGCAGGCCTAGACTTTAGAGGAGACGCCAACCTGTTTAATCATCGTCCGTCCGCCTTGCGACGGACACCGAGGTGCATCATGCGTATGGCAAGAACCGTGCAGCGCAGCCTGGAAGAGGCACGCTGCGAATTTGACGTTGTCTCTCACCCGCACTCCGCCAGCAGCCTGGAAACCGCCCGGGTGGCGGGCATTCCTGCTGAGCGCGTAGCGAAATCGGTGATCCTCGACGACCACCACGGCCACTACCTGATGGCCGTGTTGCCGGCCAGCCGGCATCTGGACCTGACCAAAGTGCGTGGCAGCGGTGAATGGCAAGTCACCCGCGAAAGCACCCTGGCCCACCTGTTCAACGACTGCGAACGCGGCGCCGTTCCGGCCCTGGGCGAATCCTATGGGCTGGACATGGTCATCGACCCGATGCTGACCCGTCAGAAAGAGATCTACGTCGAAGCCGGCAACCACAACAACCTCGTGCACTTGAGCATGGACCAGTACCTGAAAATGGTGCCCCATGCCGAGGTGTGCGAGCTGAGTCAGTAGCCATTGTTGGCGGTGAATGCACCGCCGCCATCGCGGGCAAGCCGCGCTCCCACAGGAACCGCCGTGTGTGGGAGCGTGGCTTGCCCGCGATGGACTGCGCAGCGGTCCTCGACCCTCTAAAAACTCAGGAGCCAATTCCCATGGAATCACCTACCCACAGCCTCCCCAACCTGTTCAAACAACTCGGCCTGCCCGACGACGCCGAAAGCATCGACAAATTCATCGCCACCCATTCACCCTTGAAACCCGAACTGCACCTGGCCGACGCCTTCTTCTGGACCCAATGCCAGGCGGATTTCCTGCGCGAGGACATCCTCGAGGATTCCGACTGGGCAGAGGTGGTGGATCAGCTGGATGTGCTGTTGAGGAAGGGGCGGGGAGTGTAAAAAAATCTGATGGAAAATGGAGAAATGTAAAAAAATCTGGGGAAAAGTAAAAAAATCTGAGGGAAAACTGCGTTTGTCAGTTTTTTCTGGAGTTGTTTAACACGGAGCGATAGACCAGATTAACGGCCTGAATTGAGGTCTTAATGATGCAACGTGTTCTGGCCGACAAGGCTGTCAGCGTTTCCGAATTGAAGAAGAACCCGTCTGCTGTACTCAGTGGTGCAAACGGTGGACCGGTTGCCGTGCTCAATCGCAACCGGGTGATGGGCGACATGGTGCCCGCCGAGGTGTTCGAGTCCATGGTGGAGCGCTTGGGCGACCTTGAGCTTACCGAACTGGTTCGGGCTCGAATCCACGAAACCCCGGTCCCGGTAACGTTGGATGACCTATAAGCTCGTTTCGGTGGTGGTTGTCGGCAAGCGTGAACTCAACGCCCGTGTACGAACGGGCTAAAAAACGCCAGGAAAAGTCCGTAGCGGTTTTGCTTGGTTGCACCCCCCGAAACGCCCCCCTATAGTTCGACACGTCGCCGCACATTGGCGACAGGATTTGGCGATCCTACTTCATAACCCAGCGCTTCAGCGTCCAGTATTCTTGCGCCTCGATTTTATCGGTCGAGGTGAGATGCTTTATGGCGGCTGTGCGTGGGAGACCTTCGGGTCTGCCGGGTTTGGGATATGGACCGGTTCGCCAACCTGCGTACAGCTGCCACCCCTTTTCGTTTGGCGACGATGAGTGATGGCTTCAAAAAACTACTTTTTTGAGAGCTTCCCATGCACCCATATCGACCATTGAGCACCAACCCAACCCCCGTCTGCGTTCTGGCCTACAACATCCTCGCGCCGACCCACTTTCTCCACGAAACCGCCTGTAGCCGTGTTCGGATCGGCACCGATCTGCTGGAAACCCTCACCTCGATCACCCTTCGCGATCTCAATGACAAAGACTTCTATCGCCTGATCAACGCCGCGTACGTGTCATTGCGCGATGGGCTGGATTTGATGGAAGAGCTGCAACACCGCCTGGCCGCACAGGCGGCGCAAGCGAGCTGAGGTTGCTGCAATGCGTTCCCGCGCAAGGCGCGGGAATGTTCATTTCTCAAGAGGCCATTGGCGCGAGGTATGAACCAAGGCGAGTATCCACGCGGTTCCCTGATCCAGTTGATATACCAGTCGGTAACTTTGATGAGGGATCAATTCGCGTGTACCAAAAATCGTCCCTGCAGGACCGCATTCAGGGTGGAGTGAAAGGCGAGAAACCGATTCGCTGAATCGGTTGTCCATCTCGATGGCTGCTTGTGGGTTTACTGAATGGAGATAATCCCAAATGTCTGCACGATCCTGTGCCGCGGCTGGCGTCCAAATTATCCTCATCCTTGTCTGGCTGCTTGAGTACGCCTGGCAGCAAATTCGGCTTCTACTTCATCGTTTGTCAGGCCTTCGCCTGCCCGCATGGAGACTCGCGCGATGTCGACTTTACGTTGCAAGAATGCCTCGTACTCACGCGACTCTCGTTGTGTTTGAACAAACTGACGCATCATTTCCCGGACAATTTGCGACGCTGGCCGATGAGACGCTTCTGCTTCAGCCATGAACTGTTCGCGCAGTTCGGGTTCAAGTTTCATCGTGAAGACGGCTTGTTTGGACATGGTCTGCTTTCCGGATTTGTGTACTGAAAAAGTATATACGTCTTCAGTACATATTCATCACTGCCCAGATGTTGCCGCGACGAGCGGGCGAATTCGTGATCTCAACGACAAAGACTTCTACCGCCTGATCAACGCCGCGTACGTTTCATTGCGCGATGGGCTGGATCTGATGGAGGAGCTGCAACACCGCTTGGCCGCACAGGCAGCGCAAGCGAGCTGAGGTCGATTCAGAGCGTTCCCGCGCAAGATGCGGGAATGCTCATATGCTCGTCCTCATAAATTTTGACGAGCGCCGCTAATGCCTCCAGCTCATTGCCTTCTGGCGATGTCAGCGCCGCACCCCATAACTGCTCGATTCGCGAAAGTGCGTTCGCGAGGTCCTCATCGCTTTGGATAGGTTTGATGTCCATCAGGTAATTTCCCTCTTGATCTGGCTGCTTTGGGCTTCTGTGCCGACGTAGCAGTGAAAACCTAGCTACCGGTCGTAATCTCAGGGTCGCTCGATACCGTTGCAGCGATGACCAAAGAATTGTTTCAAAACTTGACTGAATTTCCCCTCCAATGCCATATTGATAGTTAGCAAACTAACAGTGTGCGAATTCTCCTGTGCCCCAGACCCTCGACGCCCTTCAGATGAACATCAGCAGTGCCATGGTGGTGGCCGCGCGGCATTGGCGCAAAATCTGCCAGACCACGCTGGTCAACTACGGCATTTCCGAAGCCTGCGCGGTCCCGTTGTTGATGATTGGGCGTCTGGGCGAGGGTGTGCGGCAGGTGACGGTGGCGCAGGCGGCGGGGATGGAGAGCCCGTCGCTGGTGCGTCTGCTCGATCAACTGTGCCAGGCCGGGTATGTCTGCCGCACCGAAGATCCCCTTGATCGTCGTGCCAAGTGCCTGAGCCTGACCGATACTGGCCGTGAGTTGGTGCAAGCGGTGGAAGCCGAGTTGGTGCGGTTGCGCCGCGTGGTGCTCGAAGGCATTGATCCGGTGGATCTGGAGGCGGCGCTGCGGGTAATTCGCGCGTTCGAGACAGCGGAGCAGCAGTTACCGGTGACTCCATCTTGAGCGGATTTTTTAGCGGCATGCCGCCGGCCCGTGACTGGTTTTACGGCGTGCGCACCTTCGCTGCGTCGATGATTGCGCTGTACATCGCCATGTTGATGCAAATGCCGCGTCCGTATTGGGCGATGGCCACGGTGTACATCGTTTCCAGCCCGTTCGTCGGGCCGACCAGTTCCAAGGCGTTGTACCGCGCTATCGGCACCTTGACCGGCGCGGCAGCGGCGTTGCTGTTTGTGCCGATGTTCGTCCAGAGCCCGTACGTGCTGGTGGTGGTTATTGCGCTGTGGACTGGCATCCTGCTGTTTCTGTCGATGCATTTGCGCACCGCCAATAACTACGCGCTGATGCTCGCCGGTTACACCTTGCCGCTGATCGCCCTGCCGGTGGTGGATAACCCATTGGCGATATGGGATGTGGCGGAAGCGCGGACCGAAGAGATTTTTCTCGGCATCGTTTGCGCGGCGGTGGTCGGCAGTCTGTTCTGGCCACGGCGGCTGGCGCCGGTGTTCGATGGTGCGGTGAGCAAGTGGTTCAGCGACGCGGTGACCTACAGCCAGCGCTTCCTGACCCGCAACGTGCAGCCCAACGAGGTCAGCGCCTTGCGCGCATCGATGGTCGCGACCTTCAACTCCCTTGAAATGATGATCGGCCAGTTGCCCCACGAAGGTGCTCGACCGCAAACCGTGCGCAACACCAAAGAACTGCGCGGGCGGATGATTCACCTGCTGCCGGTGGTCGATGCGCTGGACGATGCGCTGTACGCCTTGCAACGACGCACGCCCGAGCTTGTGGATAAGTTCGCGCCGCTGCTGGCCGCGACCGTTGAATGGCTCGACCGTACAGACGCTTCGGTCGAGCACTGGCAAACGCTGCGTCATCAGCTCGAAGCCCTGCAACCGAGTGCCGAGGCGCTGGACGATCGCAAGCAACTGCTGTTTTCCAACGCGCTGTATCGCCTCGGTGAGTGGATCGATTTGTGGCAAGACTTGCGCAGCCTGCAAGAGGCGATTCATACCGACAGCCAGGACAACTGGCGCGCGGTCTACCGCCATTGGCGGTTGGGCCGGCTGACGCCTTTTCTCGACCGTGGCCTGATGCTCTATTCGGCAGCGTCGACCGTGCTGGCGATCATTGTCGCCTCGGTATTGTGGATTCTGCTCGGCTGGACCGACGGTGGCAGCGCGGTGATTCTGGCGGCGGTGGCGTGCAGCTTTTTTGCGGCGATGGACGACCCGGCGCCGCAGATTTACCGGTTCTTTTTCTGGACTGCGATGTCGGTGCTGTTCGCCAGCCTCTACCTGTTTTTGATCCTGCCGAACCTGCATGACTTCCCGATGCTGGTGCTCGCATTCGCCATACCGTTTATCTGCGTCGGCACCCTGACCGTAAACCCGCGGTTTTACCTCGGCATGTTGCTGACCATCGTCAACACCTCGTCGTTTATCAGCATCCAGGGCG
Source organism: Pseudomonas sp. GW822-FHT02D10 (assembly GCF_058802345.1). Classification (NCBI taxonomy): domain Bacteria; kingdom Pseudomonadati; phylum Pseudomonadota; class Gammaproteobacteria; order Pseudomonadales; family Pseudomonadaceae; genus Pseudomonas; species Pseudomonas sp. GW822-FHT02D10. The sequence continues at coordinate 15,967 of NZ_JBXAOB010000024.1, read as the reverse complement.
CCTACGACGCGGACTTTTTGAGCTTCGCCAACTCCAACCTCGCCGGGCCCATCGGCTTGTTGTTTGCCTTCATCTGGACCCTGGTGGCGCGCCCCTTCGGTTCGGAGCTGGCGGCCAAGCGCCTGACCCGTTTCAGCTGGCGCGACATCGTCGACATGACCGAGCCGGCGAACCTCGCCGAACACCGACACCTGGGCGTACGGATGCTTGATCGGCTGATGCAGCATTTGCCGCGCCTGGCGATGACCGGTCAAGACACCGGAATCGCGCTGCGCGAAGTGCGCGTGGGGCTGAACCTGCTTGATTTGCTGGCATACGCGCCACGGGTGCAAGGGGTGCCAAACGTCTTGCTGCGTCAGGTGGTGGCCGAGGTCGGCGAGTACTTCAAGGCGTGTTTGAAGGCTGGTGAACGCTTGCCGGCCCCGGCACCGTTGCTGATGACCCTGGATCGCACTCGGCGCGCACTCAATGGCCAAGGCCTGCAAGGTGACGGTGAAACCCGCCTGCACTTGCTGCACGCCCTCGCCGGTCTGCGTCTGGCGTTGTTGCCAGGCGTGGAATTTATCGGCGGCGGCGAGACCGAAGAACCACTTCCGCATGGTATCGATGGAGCGCCTTTATGATCGGTGATCTGGACATCAGCGGGGTATTCCTGCCCACGTTGCTGGTGCTGATGGGCATTACGTACGTGCTGTACCTGGTGGTGCACGGGTTACTGACGCGCCTGCACTTTTATCGTCTGGTCTGGCACCGGGCATTGTTCAACGTTGGTCTTTACGCCTTGCTGCTCGGCGCCGTGGACTCACTCAGTCGATACCTGATGACATGAAAAAACCTATTTTTACCCTTGGCCGTGTGGTGTTGACCCTGTTGGTGGTGGCCTTCGCGGTCGTCGTGGTCTGGCGCATGGTGATGTATTACATGTTCGCTCCGTGGACCCGCGACGGGCACATTCGTGCGGATATTGTACAGATCGCCCCGGACGTTTCCGGGCTGATCCAGCAAGTCGAAGTGCGCGACAACCAGCTGGTGAAGCGCGGCCAGGTGCTGTTCAGCATCGACCAGGACCGCTTCAAACTGGCGCTGCGCCAGGCCAAGGCGGCGGTCGCCGACCGTCAGGAAACCCTGGCGCAAGCGCAGCGTGAAGCCAAGCGTAACCGTGGCCTGGGCAATCTGGTGCCGGGCGAGCAACTCGAAGAAAGCCAGTCGCGGGTGGCCCGCGCCGAAGTGGCGTTGTCCGAGGCTCAAGTGTCGGTGGACAGTGCCCAACTCAACCTCGACCGTTCGGTGATCCGCAGCCCGGTGGACGGTTACGTCAACGACCGTGCGCCGCGTGCCCAGGAGTTTGTCACGGCTGGGCGGCCGGTGTTGTCAGTGGTGGACAGCAATTCCTTCCACATCGATGGCTATTTCGAAGAGACCAAACTCGACGGCATTCATGTCGGCCAGGGCGTCGATATCCGCGTGATCGGCGACCGTGCGCGGTTGCACGGGCATGTCGAAAGCATCGTCGCCGGCATCGAAGACCGCGACCGCAGCAGCGGTTCGAACCTGCTGCCCAACGTTAACCCGGCGTTCAGCTGGGTGCGTCTGGCGCAGCGGATTCCGGTGCGGATTGCCTTCGATGACGTGCCGGCAGATTTCCGCATGATCGCCGGGCGTACCGCGACCGTGTCAATCATCGGCGACAAGCCTGAGCAGGAGCCAGCGCAATGAAAGCGGCCGCCTGTTTAGCGACAGTCGGGCTCGGCGTGTTGCTGTCGGCCTGTCAGGTAGTCGGCCCGGATTATCACTTGCCCAAGGAAGCGGCGGTGCACCGCGAGGACTTTCAGGGCGATCTGAGCGCGCACGGTCAAAACGTGGTGTCGGCGCCGGTGCCGGGCGACTGGTGGCGGTTGTACCAGGATCGGCGTCTGGATGAGCTGGTGCGCCAGGCCATGGCCACCAACACCGATTTGCGGGTGGCGGCGGCCAACTTGTCCCGTGCCCGCACCCAAGTTGAAGAGGCCGAGTCTGCAGGCGGCTGGAGCGGTGGCGTGAAGGTCGGCGCCCAGCGCCTGCAGGAGTCCGGTGAGGCGTTTCTGATACCGGAAAAGGTTCCGGTGGCCAACGTCGGTGACATCGCTTTCAGCACGTCCTATCAGTTTGACCTGTTCGGCACCTTGCAACGCGGAATCGAAGCGGCCAAGGCCAACGCCGACGCGACCCAAGCCGCAGCGGACACTGCGCGAATCAGCGTGGTCGCCGAGGTGGTGCGGGCCTACACCCAAGTGTGCGCGGCCAACGAAGAGCGCGAAATCGCCGAGCATTCATTGGACCTGCAAGGCCAGAGCACCGCGCTGATTCAGCGGCTGCGCGATGCCGGACGCGGTGACGAAACCCAGGTCACCCGTTCGCAAACCCAATTCAAATCCTTGCGCGCCGATCTGCCGCGTTATGAAGCCGCGCGTCAGGCCGGGTTGTTCCGTTTGTCGATGCTGCTGGCCAAACCGCTGGACCAGTTACCCGCCGGCACCAGCAGCTGCAATGAACTGCCAAAGATTGCGCAATTGTTCCCGGTCGGTGACGGTGCCACGTTGCTCAAGCGGCGACCGGATGTGCGTCAGGCCGAACGCCGACTGGCGGCCGCGACGGCGGACATCGGTGTCGCCACCGGTCAGCTGTACCCGGACATCAGCATCGGCGCGACCGTCGGCACCGTCGGTATTCTCGATCACCTGGGTCAACCGCAAACCAATCGCTGGGGCTTCGGCCCGTTGCTGACCTGGACGGTGCCGTCCAACGGCTCCCGGGCGCGGGTGCGTGAGGCCGAAGCGGCAACCCAAGGCGCGCTGGCGCACTTTGACGGGGTGGTGTTGAACGCGATTCGCGAAACCCAGACCGGTCTGGCGCAGTATTCCGCACTGCTGCAGCGCCGCGATGCCTTGGTCGATGCCGAACAGTCGGCGCAACAGGCGGCGGATCAGACTCACCGCTTCTTCCTGGCCGGCCGGGCGTCGTTTCTGGCCGATTTGCAGGCGACCCGCACCTACACCGACGTGCGTGCACAGGTGGCGAGCGCCAATACTCAGGTCGCCATGAGCCAGATCGATTTGTTCCTCGCGCTGGGTGGCGGTTGGGAAAGCGGACGAACGCAAGGTTCACAGCCAACGAAACCCTGAGGCCGTTGCTATGCTTTTACATGTCGGGTCCGCGTGGGCGGATCCGGCGGTCAAGGCTCGCATTGGTCATGGGGATTCCAATAATGAAAAACCCTTATGCTCCCGGCTTCTGGTGCGCTATTGCCGCGCTGGTGCTGCTCTCGGCTACGTATTTTTATGGCGTGATGCTGGCGCACCAGCTCGATAAGGCTTTGGTCTTTCTCGACAGTGCCAGTGCGCTGATCGGTGTGCTGTCGATCACGGTCGTCGCTTGGGCTTCGCTGCAAACCCAGCGGATCAAGAAAAAACAACTCGAACAAGGCAAGACCCTGGTGATGATCTGGGATACCAAGGTCGCGTTGCGTCGGGTTGAAACGGTGTTTGACCGGTATTTCTGGGGCAGTTACTGGCAACCGGGGCGCACCTTTCAGGAAGTCATGGGCGAACTCACCGGCACACCGCTGGAAAAAAGCCTCGAAGCTCTGAAAACCCAATGCCTGGCCCTCGACAAACAGATCACCGACGAAGGTTGGCACTGGCTGAACAATGCCCGCGAACTCTCCGACGTGGCCAATGCCATGGCCCGCGAGCGCTATCAACTGGATTTCTGCGACCCGCGCTCGGAATCACCCAATGGCGCGGTGATCAATCGGGATTTTGAAGTGCTGGTCTATACGTGGACCGCGCGGCTGAAAAGCTTTGATCATCAGTTGGATGAGATCGAAGTGCAGTATTCCTGAATCGATGTTGGCAGGACTGCCGCCATCGCGAGCAAGCTCGCTCCCACATTGGATCTGTGATCAACGCAAATCCCCTGTGGGAGCGAGCTTGCTCGCGATGGCGATCGAGTGATCAACGAAGATCCCGTCCCCCGCGCTCCATAGACACTCTTTCACCTTTAATCATTGGGCCGCTCCACGGCGCAAATGCTAATCTCATCCCACTTTTAGCGGAGTCGAGCCGCAACCCGTCGAGGGTTCAGGGAAGACGACGACACTTTCAACAACGGACATCGATCGGGTCATTCATGAATAAATCAGCAGGCGTGCTTCTGGGAATCGTAGTTGCCATCGGTGCAATCAGTGCCGGTGGTGCCTGGTACACCGGCACAAAACTGGAAGGGGTGCTGCAAACCTCGATCGCCGACGCCAACAAAGAGCTGCAAACAGCGATGGTCGGTTCCAAGGGCTCCGCGACCCTGGAACTGGTGTCGCTGGATCGCCAGTTGTTCAGCAGCACCGCGCACTACCGCCTCAAGGGCCAGGGCGAAATGTTCGGCGAGAACCCTGAAGGCGTAGAGCTGCTGTTCGTTGACCACATCGAACACGGCCCGCTGCCATTCTCGCGTCTGGTTTCGCTGAAATGGTTGCCGGTTTTGGCCACCAGTCACTACTCGCTGGAAAAGACCCCGACGACCGAAAAGTGGTTCGCCGCCACCAAGGATGCGTCTCCACTCAAGGGTGTGGTCAACATCGGCTATGACCGTGCCACCAGCGGCAACCTTGAACTGCTGCCCGTCGACACGGCACTGGACGACAAGTCCACGCTGAAATTTTCCGGTCTGAACCTCGACGTGTCGGCCAGCGCCCAGGCTCAGAAGGTCAAAGCCAACGGTTACATGGACAGCCTCACGCTGACCAGCATTGCCGAAGATCAGTCCCCGGTGAAAGTCGAATTGAATGGGCTGACCCTGGCCAGCAACCTCAGCAAAAGCAGCTATGGCTACTACCTGGGGGAAAACGTCGTCGAGCTGACCAGCACCAAAACCACCTTTGGTGACAAACAGTCGGTGATGACCTTCAAGAACACTGAAATGAAGAGTTCCACCACCGAGTCAGGGACTAACGCAGCCGGTCGTGCCGATTACAAGATTGGCGAAATCGCCCTCAACGACAAAGCCCTCGGCTCCGCGCAAATGGCCTGGAGCATGAAAAACCTCGATATCCCGTCGACGCTGTCGCTGGTGCAGATCTACCAGAGCAAACTGCAACCGTACGAAGCGGCGGCCGCTGCTGCTGCCGCAGCGGGTGAACCGGCGCCCGAGCTGAACCTGACCGATGCCGAACAGGCGCAGGTCAAGGCGGGTCTGGAGACACTACTGGCCGCCCAGCCACAAGTCGCGCTGGAGAACTTTTCGTTCACCACCCCGAATGGCGTAAGCCGCACCAGCCTGGTGATTGACCTGACCAAGCCAACATCGCTGGACTTGCCACCCGACCAGTTGGGCAAGCAAATGATTGCCCTGCTGGACTTCAATCTGAAGATCTCCAAGCCAATGATCACCGACCTTGTGAGTGTGCAGGCGCAGATGGACGGCCAGACCGATGCCAAAGCCATTGCGGAGCAAGCCAGCGCGACCAGCGATATGTTCAGCAGCATGGCCGTCGGCACGCAATTGGCGACGCTGGACGGCAACGACATCGTCTCCAGGTTGCACTACGCCAATAATCAGGTGGACTTCAACGGCCAGAAAATGACCGTCGAACAGTTCGTCGGTTTCGTGATGAGCAAGCTCAACACTGCTGGCGCGGTGCAGTAAACACCACACCACGTCGCACCACGCAACACTGTTGCGGCAGGCCCAGCCGCTTCAGCAAAACGCCCAGCCCTCGCCTTCGCGGATGGACTGGGCGTTTTGCTGTGTAGGACGAATCTGAAGAAATATGCGGATTCGTCTTGTGCCCTTCGTCGCCATGGAAAACTGCATCGCAGGATAGCTTGGCTGGGTCATAAGGCACCGGCCGCCTGACGTGTACTTCTCAGGGGAACCCATCGCTCCAGCTTTCCTCGTACAGGAAGCTGACGAATGTTGCGTACCCTCCATCCCCACCTGCGCCCGATGATTCGCATGGCGCTGTGCAGCCAATTGCTCTGGTCGACGCTGGCCTTTGCCGATACCGCCTACGACGGCCTGATCCGCCAGGCGCGAGCCGGCAATTACAGCCCGGTGCTGAGCGTGCTGCGCCAGGTTCCCCACAGCCAGTTGACGACCGGCCAGGTCAGCGACCATTTGCAGATCGCCAGTTGGGCCGGTCTCGATAGCGAAGTGGTCGAGGTCTATGAAACTCAAGGACGCAACCGAGTGCTGTCGGTTCAGGCACTGACCGCCACGGCTCGTGCCTATCGCAATCTCCAACGCTGGGACTCAGCCTCTGCGCTGTACCGCAAGGCGTTGGCGCTTGAGCCCGACAATGCTGATCTGCAACTGGGGCTGGCGCTGATCCAGGCCGACGCCGGCAAAGCTGAAGAGGCCGTCAGCCGCGCCAAAGCCCTGGTCGCGGCCAGGCCCGAGGATCCGGCCCGCCGGCTGGCGCTGGCGTACGCCTTGACCCGCGCCGGGGCAACCTATGACGCTTTGTTCGAATACGACCAGGCGTTCCTTCGGGCGGGCAACAACCCGGATATCGCCCGTGAATATGTGTTCGCCTTGCAACGTGCGCGCTTGCCGGAGCCGGCCTTGCGCCTGGTCCGCCAGCGCTCGGGGTTGATTGATCCGACGGTGTTGCGACGCATCGAAGGCGATGTGGCGGCCGAGCGGGTGCGTCTGGCGGAACTGGCCACGCGTAGCGAAAAAGAACGCTACGTCATCGCCGACCGTGCGTTGGCCGATTACGACCCATTACTCAAGACCTGGACCCAGGACGCGCAAGCCCACGACGACGTGGTGCGCTGGCGCATCGACCGCATGGGCGCACTCAAGGCTCGTGCGCGCACCGCTGAGGTCATCCGTGACTACCAGCAGTTGATCGGCGAAGGCGCAAAGATTCCGACCTATGCGCTGCGCTGGGTGGCCGCTTCGTATCTGGATCAGCGTCAGCCCGAGGTTGCTGTCGATCTGTATCGCCAGGTGCAGGCAGCGCCCGATGCCGATGCCGGCGACCGCCTCGAAGACAGCACTGCGCTGTATTACGCCCTGCTCGAAAGCGATCAACCGGTGGCGGCGCGCAAGCTCGCCGAGACCCTGGCACAGAGCCAGAAACCACGGGTCGAGCTCAAGGGCCAACCCGTGGGCGATCCCAACGACAAATGGATGGACGCGCAACAACTGGCTGCTCAGGCTGGTACCCACGGCGCCGATTTGCCCTCGGCTGAGCAGCGGCTGGCGGCGCTGGTCGATCAGGCGCCCGGCAATGTCGGTTTGCGTCTGGCTCAGGCGGATCTGTACCGCGCTCGCGATTGGCCACGGCGCGCGGAATCCCAGCTCAAGGAAACCGAAAGCATGGCGCCGCGTGATGTCGGCCTGGAAGTCAGCCAGGGTTACACCGCGCTGGATTTGCAGGAGTGGCGTCAGCTCGATGCGCTGACCGACGACGTCGGCGCGCGCGTCCCGGATAACCGTCAGGTGCAGCGTTTGCAACGCGTACGCGACGTGCATGACATGGCCGAGTTGCGGGTTTCAACCTATGGCGGCAAGAGCTACGGCGGCGGCAGCAATGGCGCTGGCGCAGTGGCCGGGACTCGTGATTTTGGCATTGAAAGCGTGCTCTACAGCCCGCCGATCGATGAGGACTGGCGGCTGTTCGGCGGTGCCGGGTTCGCCACCGGCGACTTTCAGGAAGGCACCGGTTATCACCGCTGGCAACGCTTGGGCGTCGAACGGCGGACCCGCGACATGACCCTCGACGCGGAAGTTTCCAATCACTCGTTTGGCTACGGCGACAAAACCGGTGCACGCGTAGCGCTGGCCCGTGACATCAACGATCACTGGCAGTACGGCGGCAGCCTCGATTACCTGTCGGCGAACACGCCGCTGCGGGCCTTGAACAGCGATGTCACGGCCAACGGCGGCAGCGGCTTTATCCGTTGGCGCGCCAATGAAAGTCGCGAGTGGAAACTGGCCGTCAGCCCGTCGCACTTCAGCGATGGCAACAACCGCCTCGAGGCGTTACTGACCGGTCGCGAAGGCGTGTACCGCGCGCCGGGCGTGCACGTCGACCTTGGCCTGGAAGTCGGCAGCAGCCACAACTCGAAGAATGAAGACGTGCCGTATTTCAACCCGAAATCCGATTTCAGCGTGTTGCCGACGGTGAGCGTCAACCACGTGCTGTATCACCGTTACGAAACGGCCTGGAGCCAGCAATTCCAGGCCGGTGCGGGGACCTACAGCCAGCGCGACCACGGCATGGGCGCCGTCGGTTTGCTCAGTTACGGCCAGCGCGTCAGCTGGAACGACGTGTTCGAGGCAGGGGCCGCGTTGAGCTGGCTCAACCGGCCCTATGACGGCGATCGCGAAAGCGATCTGCGCCTGGTCATCGACCTCACTTACCGCTTCTAGAAGAGTTTGATCATGTCTGGAATCACACGCTGCATCCTGCTGCTGGGCGTCATGCTGCTCACCGCTTGCGCCCAGCAAGCCCCAGCCTTCACGCCGCCGTCACAGCGATCGATACCGGCCAATGAAAAGCCCTGGCCGAAAAACCATGTGCTGGGCATTGCCTACCACGATGTCGAAGATCGCGACCCCGATCAGGCCGTTGTTGCCGTGCGCACCGAGCGGCTGATCGAGCAGCTCGCCTGGCTGCGCGAGAACGGCTACAAACCCGTTACCGTCGACCAGATCATGGCTGCGCGCAACGGTGGCCCAGAGCTGCCGGCCAAGGCCATTCTGCTGAGCTTCGACGACGGCTATTCGAGCTTCTACACCCGCGTCATGCCGGTATTGCGGGCCTATAACTGGCACGCTTTGCTGGCACCGGTCGGGGTCTGGATCGATACGCCGCTGGATAAACCCGTGGACTTCGCGGGCACCCCGCGCCAGCGTTCGGACTTCCTGACCTGGGCGCAGATCACCGAGGTCTCGAAGTCCGGCCTGGTGGAAATCGCCGCTCACACCGACGCCAGCCACAAGGGCATCCTGGCCAACCCGCAAGGTAACCTGGAACCTGCGGCGGCGACCCGTCGTTATGACGCGGCGACCGGGCGCTACGAGTCGGAAGCCGATTTCCAGGCGCGTCTGCGCAAGGACGTGGTCACCATCACTGAAAAAATCCGCAAGGCCACCGGCTATAACCCGCGTGTGTGGGTCTGGCCTTATGGCGCGGCGGATGGCACCGCGTTGCAGGTGACCGGTTCCGAGGGCTACCAGATGGCCCTGACCCTCGACGACGGCCTCGATTCACTGAACAACCTGATGAGCAGCCCGCGTTTTCTGGTGGCTTCCGATCCGGATGGCGAGCATTTCGCCAACAGCATCGTAGCGGTGCAATCCGACGCGCCAATGCGGGTGGTGCACGTTGACCTGGATAACGTCTACGACCCGGACCCGGTTCAGCAGGATGCCAACCTCGGCAAGCTGATCCAGCGCATGGCCGACATGGGCGCCAACACGGTATTCCTGCAAGCCTTCGCCGACCCTAAAGGCGACGGGCTGGTGCACTCGCTGTATTTCCCCAACCGCCATTTGCCGGTGCGTGCCGACATTTTTGACCGTGTCGCCTGGCAGCTGCGCACTCGCGCCCACGTCAAAGTCTTCGCCTGGATGCCGGTGCTGAGTTTCGCCCTGGATCCGGCCTTGCCACGCGTGACGCGGTGGAACCCGGACAGCGGCCAGACCTCGGTTGACCCCGGCCAGTACCGACGTTTGTCGCCGTTCGACCCGAATGTGCGGCGGATCATCGGTGAGATCTACGAAGACGTGGCACGCCTGACCTCGGTCGACGGCATCCTCTACCACGACGATGCGCTGCTCTCGGATTTCGAAGATGCCGGTCCGCAGGCGTTGAAGGTCTACGCCGCGAACGGCCTGCCTGACTCGATGGCGGCCTTGCGCGGCGATCCGGCGACGCTGCGACGCTGGAGCCGTTTCAAGAGCCGCTACCTGATCGACTTCACCCACGAACTGACGGCCAAAGTCCGTGCCATTCGCGGGCCACAGGTGCAGACCGCGCGCAACCTGTTCGCTGAACCGATGCTCAACCCGTCCAGCGAAACCTGGTTCGCGCAGAACCTCGACGACTTCCTTGGCGCCTACGACTGGACTGCGCCGATGGCCATGCCGCTGATGGAAGGCAAGAGCCGCGAGCAATCCGGTGCCTGGCTGGAAGCGCTGGTGGCGACCGTCCGATCCCGCCCCGGTGCGCTGGACCGCACGGTGTTCGAACTGCAGGCCCGCGACTGGACCCGCAAGGATGCCGCCTTCGATCTGAACGGCGAGCAACTGGCGGACTGGATGGGTCGCCTCAAACGTCAGGGCGCGACCAGTTTCGGTTACTACCCGGACAATTTCCTCGAGAACCAGCCGGACCTGAAAACCGTGCGTCCTGCACTCTCCAACAAGTGGAATCCTTAACATGCTGGACAGACTGCTGGCTCTGCTGGTTCTGGCGATCGTGCTGGGGATTCCCCTGGGCGTGATCTTCCTGGTCACCGGGCAATTCTTGATGGACTTCGTGTTTTTCTATCCGCTGTTCATGTCCGGACTGTGGATCGCCGGCGGCCTGTATTTCTGGCTGCACTGGGAGCGCCACTGGCCCTGGAAGGACGACACGCTGCCACCGCCGCTGGCCGGTGAACCGCTGATTTCGATCCTGATCCCTTGCTACAACGAGGGCGATAACGCGGCCGATACCCTTCACGCCGCGCTGGCCCAGCATTACCCGAACATCGAAGTGATCGCGATCAACGACGGCTCCAAGGACAACACGGCCGCCGTCCTCGATGCACTCGCTGCCGAAGATCCGCGCGTGCGGGTGCTGCACCTGGCGCAAAACCAGGGTAAAGCGGTGGCACTGCGCATGGGCGCGATTGCCGCTCGCAGCGAGTATCTGGTGTGCATTGACGGCGATGCCTTGCTCGCGCCGAATACGGCGGCCTATCTGGTGGCGCCGATGCTCGACAACGCCCGGCTCGGCGCGGTGACGGGCAACCCACGGATTCGAACCCGTTCGACGCTGGTCGGGCGTGTTCAGGTTGGCGAGTTCTCGTCGATCATTGGTTTGATCAAGCGCACCCAGCGGGTCTTCGGGCGGATTTTCACTGTGTCCGGGGTGATCGTGGCGTTCCGTCGTTCGGCGCTGCATCGGGTCGGCTATTGGAGCCCGGACATGATCACCGAAGACATCGACATCAGCTGGAAACTGCAACTGGATCACTGGAGCATCTTCTACGAGCCGCGCGCGCTGTGCTGGATTCTGATGCCGGAAACCCTGTCCGGGTTGTGGAAGCAGCGTCTGCGCTGGGCCCAGGGCGGCGCCGAAGTGCTGTTCAAAAACATCCGCGGCATCTGGCAGTACCGCCATCGCTACCTCTGGCCCTTGCTGTTTGAGTACTGCCTGTCCACCGGTTGGGCCTTCACCTTTTTGCTGTCGGTGATTTTCTGGGTCGTGGGCAAGTTCGTCGACATGCCGGCCGCAATCGCCGTGCACCACTTATTGCCACCGGCCTTCACCGGGTTGTTGCTGGCGATGGTCTGCCTGCTGCAATTCGCGGTCAGCATCCTGATCGACCGTCGTTACGAGCGCGGGCTGTGGAAAACCATGTTCTGGGTGGTCTGGTACCCGCTGGTGTTCTGGTTCATCAGCCTGCTCACCACCCTGGTCAGCTTCCCCAAAGTGCTGTTTGGCCAACATCAGAAACGTGCCCGCTGGGTCAGCCCGGACCGTGGCATCAAACCGCTGGATGACGATAAAGAGGCGCTCGGTCAATGAACATCATCAGAACCCGTCAACGGCCATTCCTGGTGGTCATCGACGCTTTTTTCACCGTGTTGGCCTGGATCGGCTTGCTGTATTTGCTGGTGCGCGGCCTCAGGCCGTTACTCGATCCCCAAGAGGGGCAGCGTGTCGAGTCGTCGATGCTCGACGCCCTCGGCACGTTGCAAATCTATCTGTGGGTGGCGCTGCTCAACGCGCTGCTCCTGATCGGCTGGGCACGTTACCAGCAGCGTAAAAGCAAGAGCTTCGCCCAGCGGCGCTTGCCGGCCCCGGTGGTTGACGACGATGGTTTGAAACAGAGTTTCAAGCTGACCGGCGAACGGCTGGTACAGCTGCGTCATCCGGGGATCATGGTTATCCACAACGATGAGGCCGGCGACGTCAGCCAGGTGGTCACGCGTTTTCTGCGCATTGATCCACACGCGCAAAAGCAGCTGGACCCACCAGCGTCGCTGGCGGAACAGCAGGTGATGTTATCGGCGGATCGGGCACAGCCGATGTGAGGGTTTGCGCAGGGTTTGCGGTCTGAGTGTTCAGGGCATTGGCTTCGTTCGTTGAAAGCGAGCACTATCAAGCCAATTACTGGTGCGTTGGAGGCCAGCCGTGACACAACGAATCGACCGCATTGCCCAACTGCTCAACTGCCCGATCAAGGGCGAAGAAATGCGCCGGGCGATTACTGAAGCTCGCAAGGACTTTCTTCTCGACGACAATCAAGAGGATGACGACGAGGAGGAGCCTTGCGAGGTGGACGTCGCCGATGAAAAGCCGTCTAAAGCATGACCCTACCACCAACTGCGGTTGCTCTCTAATTCGCCCCTGCATTGCCTGAGTTGCCAGCCATAATCTTTCGCCTGTTGCTTGACCTTGCGCGCCACTTGCACCAACCAGGGTTTCTGTAGATAACTCTGGCGACTGAACCCGCCACGTCCTTCATGGTAGGCAAGGTACTGGCTGTAGGCATCCCACTTGGAAACCCCCAGCTGACGCTGAGTGCCGGCGACGTACCAGCCGACGAACATGATCGCGTCATCAAAGTTGTCACGCGAACCGCCGTTGCCGGTCGCGCTCCTGTACTCGCCCCACACCGGATCCTGCGCCTGGGCATAGCCGTATGCCGAGCTGACCCGTCCCCAGGGAATAACCCACAAAAAGTAGTAGCGAGGGGGCAGGGCATCGTGCACAAAGCTGCTTTCCTGCTTGATGATCGCCATCGCCACGTGGGGCGGCAGGCCCCAGGCCTTCTCCATCTTCAGCGAATCTTCGTACCAGGCCGGGTATTGGCGGTAGATGCTGCAAAGGTTGCTTTGCTCTCTTGGCGGTGTCGTCGAGCAACCCGCCAACAAGCCCAAGGCGATGAGTACGACTAAAAAACGTCCGTGCAAAAATCACTCACTTGGCCGTCAGCCAATCCCTGCTTGATTAGATGGGGCCAACTCATGCGCGCCATCAACTATTCGGCTGCGGATTTGCCCACGGTGATGAATTTTCATGGGGCTTGGCATCGTAAAAAAAAATGCCTCCGTACCGGGAGGCATTTATGTGTTCAACGATAACTAAACGACTGTGCTCTGTCAGTAGCGCTGTTTCTGACCTGGCAACAATCAACCGCTGGTCAAAGCGCTTCGAACTTGCTCGTCAGCGTGGTACGAGGAACGTACCAGCGGGCCGGAGGCGACGCTCTTGAAGCCCATCTTGTAACCTTCCTCGGCGAACCAGGCGAAGGTGTCCGGGTGCACGAAACGCTGCACCGGCAAGTGACTGCGCGACGGTTGCAGGTACTGGCCCAGGGTCAGCATGTCGATGTCGTGTTCGCGCATGCGCTGCATGACTTCGATGACTTCTTCGTCGGTTTCGCCCAGACCCAGCATCAAACCGGACTTGGTCGGAATGTGCGGCATCATCTGCTTGAATTTCTGCAGCAGGGTCAGCGACCACTGGTAATCCGACCCCGGACGCGCAGCCTTGTACAGGCGTGGCACGGTTTCCAGGTTGTGGTTGAACACATCCGGCGGCTCGGCGGCGGTGATGGCCAGCGCCACGTCCATCCGGCCACGGTAGTCCGGGACCAGGGTCTCAAGCTGCACGTTCGGCGACAACTTGCGGATTTCGCGGATGCAGTCGGCGAAGTGCTGGGCACCGCCGTCACGCAGGTCATCGCGGTCTACCGAGGTGATCACCACGTACTTCAGTTTCAGGTCGGCGATGGCGATGGCCAGGCTTTCCGGTTCGTTGACGTCCAGTGGCTTCGGACGACCGTGGCCCACGTCGCAGAACGGGCAGCGACGGGTGCAGATGTCGCCCATGATCATGAAGGTCGCAGTGCCGCCGGAGAAGCACTCGCCGAGGTTCGGGCAAGAGGCTTCTTCGCAGACACTGTGCAGCTTGTGTTTACGTAGCAGGGCCTTGATGCGGTCGACTTCCGGGGAAACCGGGATGCGCACGCGAATCCAATCGGGTTTGCGTGGCAGCTCGTCGCTCGGAATGATCTTCACTGGAATCCGCGCCACCTTTTCGGCGCCGCGCAGCTTGACGCCCACTTCCACTCTTACCGGGTTTTTGCCGGCCGGTTCCACAACAGTGACCATGTATTTTTCCTTGTAGCGGGTGGTTCGGCCCAGGCCAACCTGTGGCAAGTCGTCCGGCTGGCAGGAGGGACAAGGCGTTGCCCTGTCCCTCTTGTGGATCAGTCGCGATAGACCGGGAAGTCAGCGCACATCGCAGCAGCCTGTCTGGCGACCTGCGCCTCGACATCGGCATCGCCGAGGTGATCGAGGATGTCGCAGATCCAGCCAGCCAACTCGACGCTCTGGGCGACCTTGAAACCACGGCTGGTGATCGCCGGGGTGCCAATGCGCAGACCCGAGGTCACGAACGGCGATTGCGGGTCGTTCGGCACGGCGTTCTTGTTCACAGTGATCCCGGCACGGCCCAACGCGGCGTCGGCGTCTTTGCCGGTCAGGCCCTGACGGATCAGGCTCACCAGAAACAGGTGGTTGTCGGTACCGCCGGAAATCACGTCATAGCCACGCTGGATAAAGACGTCGGCCATGGCCTGGGCGTTGTCGATCACGTGCTGTTGATACGTCTTGAAACCCGGCTCCAGCGCCTCCTTGAAGCACACGGCCTTGGCAGCGATCACGTGCATCAGCGGGCCGCCCTGACCGCCGGGGAATACCGCAGCGTTGAGTTTCTTCTCCAGTTCCGGATTGGCCTTGGCCAGAATCAGGCCGCCGCGCGGGCCGCGTAAAGTCTTGTGCGTGGTGGTAGTGACCACGTCGGCGTACGGCAGCGGGTTCGGGTACAGACCGGCAGCCACCAGCCCCGCAACGTGGGCCATATCCACAAACAGATAGGCGCCGACCTTGTCAGCGATCTGTCGGAAACGCGGGAAATCCAGGATTTTGGAGTAGGCGGAGAAGCCGGCAATGATCATCTTCGGCTGGTGTTCGACCGCCATGCGCTCGACTTCGTCGTAATCGATCAGCCCGGTCGCAGTGTCGATGCCGTACTGCACAGCGTTATACAGCTTGCCGGAAAAACTGACTTTGGCGCCGTGGGTCAGGTGACCGCCGTGGGCCAGGCTCATGCCCAGCACGGTGTCACCGGCTTGCAGCAGGGCCAGGTAGACCGCCGCGTTGGCCTGGCTGCCGGAGTGCGGCTGGACGTTGGCATAGTCGGCGCCGAACAGCTGTTTGGCGCGCTCGATGGCCAACTGCTCGACCACGTCGACGTGCTCGCAACCACCGTAGTAGCGCTTGCCCGGATAGCCTTCGGCGTACTTGTTGGTCAGGCCGCTGCCTTGCGCTTCCATCACTCGTTGGCTGGTGTAGTTTTCCGAGGCGATCAGCTCGATGTGGTGCTCTTGACGCGCGTCCTCGGCATTCATCGCCGCCAGCAGTTCATCGTCGTAGCCTTTGATCTGGTCGTGCTTGCTGAACATGGTGCAATCCTCTGTTGTTCTTGGGTAGCGAATGGGCTGACCTTTGGCAGCTACAGGGTCAGGTGTTGTTCTTAGGCGTCCTGGTAGCTTTCGATCGACGGGCAGGCGCAGATCAGGTTGCGGTCGCCAAACACGTTGTCGACCCGGCCGACCGGCGGCCAGTACTTGCCTTCGATCAACGAGGCTACTGGATACACCGCCTGCTCACGGCTGTACGGGTGCGTCCACTCGCC
>NZ_JBXAOB010000023.1:0-61702 GCF_058802345.1 Pseudomonas sp. GW822-FHT02D10 | reverse complement strand
AAGGCTGCGCATGCTCATGTGTCGACGGATCGGGTGCTTAAGGCCCATAAAGGGAAAAGACCTTGAAAGGGCTGGCCGTAAGGGCGAAACCCTAAGTGGCCGTTACCGCAGGAATGGATATGTACACCTGCAAGAGATTAGTCGGCTGTCAGGCCGCTATCGCGAGCAAGCTCGCTCCCACAGTTTTGATCGGCGTACACCGCCAAGAGATGAGCCGGTCAGGAATCGCGGCGCAGATCCGGAGGAATCGGCAAATCGTCCTTGAGCGGATCCGGGCGCTTACCCTTGCCAGCGCGGTACTGACGGATCTGATAAACGTAAGCCAGCACCTGAGCAACCGCCAGATAGAGCCCACCAGGGATTTCCTGATCGAGCTCGGTGGAGTAATAGATCGAACGCGCGAGGGCCGGCGACTCGAGCAGCAACACTTCGTTAGCCACCGCGATCTCGCGGATCTTCAGCGCCAGGAAGTCGTTACCCTTGGCGACCAGCATCGGCGCGCCACCCTTCTCCGGATCGTATTTGAGCGCCACCGCGTAGTGGGTCGGGTTAGTAATGACCACGTCCGCCTCAGGAATGGCCGCCATCATCCGCCGCTGGGACATCTCGCGCTGCAACTGGCGAATCCGCTGCTTCACCTCAGGGCGACCCTCCTGATCCTTGTGCTCGTCGCGCACTTCCTGCTTGGTCATCAGCAGTTTCTTGTGACTCTGGTAGAGCTGAACCGGCACATCGACCGCCGCAATCAAAATCAACCCGCAGGCCATCCACAAGGTGCTCCAGCCCACCAGCTGCACACTGTGAATAATCGCCTGCTCGAGCGGCTCATGGGCGATTCGCAACAAGTCGTCGATGTCCGACCGCAGCACGCCGAGCGCGACGAACAGCACCAACAGAAATTTTGCCAGAGCCTTGAGCAACTCGATCAACGCCGTGGAGGAAAACATCCGCTTGAGACCATTGGCCGGGTTCATTCGACTGAACTTCGGCGCCAGGCTACTGCCCGCAAACAGCCAGCCACCCAGGGAAATCGGACCAATGATTGCCGCCAGCAGCAGGGAGAGCAGCACCGGCTGCACCGCGAGAATCGCGATCTTGCCCGAGTTCAGCAAATACAGGCCCATGGCACCTGGAGTGAGCACCACTTCACGAGGCAGCGAGAAATTCAGACGCATGATTTCCAGCAAGTCCAGCGCCAGACCACCACCGTAGATCAGTAGCGCCCCCGCCCCGGCCAGCATCACCGCCAAGGTATTGAGCTCTTTGGAGCGGGCGATCTCGCCCTTTTCACGAGAGTCCTTCTTACGCTTGTCCGTGGGGTCTTCCGTCTTGTCCTGACCGCTCTCGCTTTCAGCCATGACTCAGCGCGCCTGTGCCATATCACGCAACAACTGTAAGGCCTCGATGGCCAACGGTTGATACTGATTGATAATGTCCCCCAGGCTGACCCAGAAGATCACCATGCCCAGCACCAGGGTCAACGGAAAACCGATCGAGAAGATATTCAGTTGCGGCGCCGCGCGGGTCATGATTCCGAAGGCAATGTTGACCACCAGCAGCGCGGTGATTGCCGGCAATACCAGCAGCAGTGCCGCGCCCAGTACCCAGCCCATCTTGCCGGCCATTTCCCAGAAATGGTTGACCAGCATGCCACTGCCCACCGGCAGGGTCGTGAAGCTTTCCGTGAGGACTTCAAACACCACCAGATGGCCATTCATACCCAGAAACAGCAGCGTCACCAGCATCGTCAAAAACTGCCCGATGACGGCCGCCGACACACCGTTGGTGGGGTCGACCATGGACGCGAAGCCCATGCCCATCTGGATCGAAATGATCTGCCCGGCCACCACGAACGCCTGAAAGAACAGTTGCAAGGAGAACCCTAGCAGCGCGCCAATCAGGATCTGTTCGGCAATCAGCAGCAGACCACTCAAATCCAGCGGATTGACCTGCGGCATCGGCGGCAGGCCCGGCGTGATGACCACCGTTATCGCCAGTGCGAAATACATCCGGATACGCCTGGGCATCAGGGTCGTGCCGAAGACCGGCATGGTCATCAGCACCGCACCGACCCGGAACAGCGGCAGCATGAAGCTTGCCACCCAGGTACTGATTTGCGCGTCGGTCAGCGCCAGCAACGACATGGCTTAGCCGATCAACTGCGGAATACTGCTGTACAAGCGCAGGATGTATTCCATGAACGTTTGTATCAGCCAAGGGCCGGCGACGATCAGGGTCACCAGCATCACCAGCAAACGCGGCAAGAAACTCAGGGTCTGCTCGTTGATTTGGGTGGCAGCCTGAAACATCGCCACCAGCAACCCCACCAGCAAACTCGGAACCACCAGTATGGCGACCATCACAGTCGTCAGCCAAAGCGCTTCCCGGAACAGGTCTACCGCAACTTCAGGAGTCATATCGCCCTACCCGCCCACAAGGTTCTAAACACCACCGAAACTGCTCGCCAGTGTACCGATGATCAATGCCCAGCCATCCACCAGCACAAACAGCATGATCTTGAACGGCAGCGAAATGATCAGCGGCGAGAGCATCATCATGCCCATGGCCATCAGCACACTGGCAACCACCAGATCGATGATCAGGAACGGAATGAAGATCATGAAGCCGATCTGGAAGGCGGTTTTCAGTTCCGAGGTCACGAAGGCCGGCACCAGAATGGTCAAAGGCGCCTGATCCGGCGTAGCGATGTCGGTGCGCTTGGACAGCCGCATGAACAGCTCAAGATCGCTGCTGCGAGTCTGCGCCAGCATGAAGTCCTTGATCGGCACTTGCGCCTTGGTCACAGCATCCTGAGCCGTCAGCTTCTCGGCCAGATAAGGTTGCAAGGCATCCTGATTCACCCGATCAAAGACCGGCGCCATGATGAACAGGGTCAGAAACAGCGCCATGCCGGTGAGGATCTGGTTCGACGGCGTCTGCTGCAAGCCCAGGGCCTGACGCAGAATAGAGAAGACGATGATGATCCGGGTGAAGCTGGTCATCAGCATGACGAACGCCGGAATGAAGCTCAGCGCGGTCATGATCAGCAGGATTTGCAGGCTGACGGAGTATTCCTGAGCACCATTGGCGTTCGTGCCCAGAGTGATCGCCGGAATCGACAGCGGGTCGGCGGCAAACACCAACGGCGCGGCCAGCATCAGGACCAGCGTCAACAGGATGCGCAACGGCATTACTTCTTATCCTTATCTTTACCCAACAGCTCCATCAGGCGCTGGGCAAACTCGGGGGTTGCCTGCTCGGCGCTCGGCACTTGCACCGGCTCCTTGAGCACATGCAACGGGGTGATCGTGCCGGGGCTCAACCCCAGCAGAATCTGCTCGTTGCCGACTTGCACCAGCATCAAACGGTCACGAGGGCCGAGCGCGCGGGAACCGATCAACTCGATCACCTGGCCCTTACCAGCCGGCCCGGCTTGCTGGACCCGGCGCAACAGCCAGGCCAGGAAGAAGATCAACCCCAGCACCAGCAGCAAACCGAGCACCAACTGTGTCAATTGCCCGGTCACGCCGCTGCTGACCGCAGGCACAGCAGTGGCCGCTGTCGCCACCGGCTCGGCCGCCAGAACACTGAACGGCAACGCCAACAGAACCCCCAGAACCTTTTTCACTCAGCGCAGCTTCTTGATGCGTTCGCTTGGGCTGATCACGTCGGTCAGGCGGATGCCGAACTTCTCGTTGACCACCACCACTTCGCCGTGAGCGATGAGCGTGCCGTTGACCAGTACGTCCAGCGGTTCGCCGGCCAGACGGTCAAGCTCGATCACCGAGCCCTGGTTGAGCTGCAGCAGGTTACGAATGTTGATATCGGTGCTGCCGACTTCCATGGAAATCGACACCGGGATGTCCAGAATCACGTCCAGGTTCGGACCGTCAAGGGTCACGGGCTCGTTGCTCTTCGGCACACTACCGAACTCTTCCATCGCCAGACGGCTGGAGGATGACGAAGTCGCCGCATCGGCGGCCAGCAAGGCGTCAATATCGTCCTGCCCGGCATCACCCGTCTCTTCAAGGGCCGCAGCCCATTCATCGGCCAGCGCCTGGTCGTCCTGGGTATTCATATCGTTAGCCATCATTTGTCCTCGGCGGGCAACCATTCAATTAGAAGCCGTCATTTAAAAGCGAAGGTGTACGAGCGCCGATCAGCGGCGTTCGATCGGCTCGATCACTTGCAACGCCAGGTTGCCCTTGTGGGAGCCCATTTTGACCTTGAAGGCCGGCACGCCGTTGGCGCGCATGATCATTTCTTCCGGCATCTCGACCGGGATCACATCTCCTGGCTGCATGTGCAGGATGTCCCGCAGGCGCAACTGGCGACGGGCAACCGTGGCACCGATCGGTACGTCGACGTCCAGCACGTCATGACGCAGGGCGTTGACCCAGCGCTCATCCTGATCGTCGAGGTCCGACTGGAAGCCGGCGTCGAGCATTTCGCGGACCGGCTCGATCATCGAGTACGGCATGGTCACGTGCAGATCGCCGCCGCCACCGTCGAGTTCGATGTGGAAGGTCGAGACCACCACCGCTTCGCTCGGCCCCACGATGTTGGCCATGGCCGGGTTCACTTCCGAGTTGATGTACTCGAAATTGACTTCCATGATCGCTTGCCAGGCTTCTTTCAAATCGACGAAGGCCTGCTCCAGCACCATGCGCACGACGCGCAATTCGGTCGGGGTAAATTCACGACCTTCGATCTTGGCGTGACGACCGTCACCGCCGAAGAAGTTGTCCACCAGCTTGAAGACCAGCTTGGCGTCAAGGATGAACAGCGCGGTACCGCGCAACGGCTTGATCTTGACCAGGTTGAGGCTGGTCGGCACGTACAGCGAGTGCACGTATTCGCCGAACTTCATCACCTGCACGCCACCGACAGCGACGTCCGCCGAACGCCGCAGCATGTTGAACATGCTGATGCGCGTGTAACGGGCAAACCGCTCATTGATCATTTCCAGGGTCGGCATGCGTCCACGGACGATGCGATCCTGACTGGTCAGGTCATAGCTTTTGACACTGCCCGGTTCAGCAGCGTTGTCGGTCTGTACCAGACCATCATCGACACCATGCAACAGCGCATCGATCTCATCCTGGGACAGCAGGTCCTGCACGGCCATGTCGTGTTCCTACTGCAGTACGAAATTGGTAAAGAGCAACTGGTCGATAACGACTTTGCCGACTTCCTTCTGCGCCACTTCCTGCACACTGGCAGTGGCTTTCTGGCGCAGCATTTCCTGTCCGACCGGGGTCGCCAGGGTATCGAAACTCTGCCCGGAGAAGAGCATGACCAGGTTGTTGCGAATCACCGGCATATGCACTTTCAGCGCATCCAGGTCCGCCTGATTACGCGCCTGCAGGGTAATGCTCACCTGCATGTAGCGTTGACGGCCATTCTGGTTGTAGTTGGCCACAAAGGCCGGGGGCATTGGCTCATAAATCGCCGCTGGCTTGACGTTACTGGCGGCTTCGGCCGCTGGCGCAGGCTTGCTCTGAGCGCTGTGCATGAAGTACCAGGTCGCGCCCACGGACAGGCCGATCGCCAGCAGCACGGCCAGCACAATCACGAGAATAAGCTTGAGTTTGCCTTTCCCGGCGGGGTCTTTCACTGCTGCTTCGCTCTTCGCCATGCCAATAATCCGTCACTATTCGAGTTTTCACAGTTGCACGGCAAGGCAAGAGCAAGTGTTATGCCAGAAGTGTGAGAGGGGAAATGGAGGATGATCGGCAAATGCCAAAATCAAAAGATCGCAGCCTTCGGCAGCTCCTACGAAAGCGTGGCGTACGCAAATCCGTAGGAGCTGCCGAAGGCTGCGATCTTTTCGGGTCGCTGCAACTTGTCAGGCGTAGTAGTCGACTGCGCTGGAGCCGATCACACTAGTCGTGCTGGCGGCCGCTTCAGCCACGCTCATTGGCGACTCTTCATCCGCCGAGCCCAAGCGACCACCGCTGGCACTGGTGGACCCGCTCTGCCCCTGCTGAGCCTGCTGCTGTCCCTGCCCTTGCCAGCCGCGGGACTGGTCGGACACATTGACGTCGACCTGCCCCATGCCTTGCTGGGCAAACATGTCGCGCAGACGATGCATCTGACCGTCCAGCGCCTCACGCACGCCAACGTGAGCGCTCATGAAAGTCACTTGAGTCTGCTGATCGGGAACCATGTTCACCCGAATATCCAGGCGACCCAATTCCGCCGGCTGAAGCTGAATATCGGCAGCCTTGAGGTTGGCGCTCGACAGGTACATGACCCGATTGACCACTTCCTCGGTCCAGCCACTCTGATGCATGGCGATCGGTTGATTCACCGGCAGCGCATTCGCGGTCTTCGGTGTGGCGGCCTGGGTCAGCGCTGCCAGACGGTTGGCAAAATCATCAACACGCGTGTCGCTGGTCGCCGACTTCAGATCCTTGAGTCCATCATCGATCAAACCGCTGAAGGACTTTTCCCCACCCTGGCTGGTGCTGTCCTTGCCGGCTTGCACGTCAAGCATGCTGGCCATGCCATTGGCAAAATTCTGCGCTGCGGTTGACTCACTATCGGCCTGATCCGGTGCCGCTTTTGTCGGGGACTGGCTGGAGGCCGACACGTGCCCACTTTGCTCCAGTGCCAGACGCAAGGCCGGCATCGCATCCAAAGGATCGGATGCAGGATCGAACGAGGGATCAGTCGTGGCCGCAGGCTGAGCCGACGCAGGCGTCACGGTAGCGACAAGAGCCGCATCGACCTGAGGCTGAGCCTGAACCTGAGCGACTACGGGAGGTGTTTGTGGATCTGGTACCGGCACTGGCGTCGGGGCCGGTTGCACCGCCTGCGCCAACGCCGGATCAAGAGCAGGGTCGACCGGAGCGCTATCAGCCACTGGAGCATCCGTGACCTTGGCGTCGGCGCTTGCGGCCTTGTCGCCGGTATCCGCCGGTTTGTCGGCGGGCAAGGATTTGCCGCTATCGGCAACCGTCGACTGAGGGGCGGCAGACTTGTCGTCAGGCGCCACCTTTTTGCCGGTGCTGTCCGTCACGTTGTCACGCACGTTTTTGCCGGTCCCGACAGTGCTTGCCGCAGGAGTCGCTTGTGACTGTTTGGCGTAGACCTGAGAAAAACTTGCGGCCTTATCCCTAGGCTCTACAGGCGTTGCCGGCGCATTGACAGGCACGGCGGCAGACGCAGCCTGAGTCTTGGCCTGCGAGGCGGCCTGAAGAAGCGAATTCGGGGCGAGGGGCATAACGGTCTCCGCTGCACTGGGATCGTAGGTACAGTTGAGAAACTAAGCTGCAAGGGTCGAGCCAGGTTTGCTCAGGCGCTGGAAAAACCTGCAACGATGGCGCTTTCAACAATGAAAACGCTGGCGCTCTTCACGGTACAAGCGTCGGACGATGGCAAATTCGCCGTCGATTTCGCCGACCAGCTCTTCAATTCCCGCAAGGCTTTTTTGTTTGGCTCGCTGCTCCAGCTCATTGCACAGTTCAGCCAGGCGCGTAGCCCCCATGTTGCTGCTGCTGCCCTTGAAGCTGTGGGCGGTACTGAGCAGCTGCTCAGGGTCCTGAGTTTCGCGAAGTTGGGTCAAACGTGTTTCGGAATCCTGAAGGAAAGTATCCAGAAGTATCGGGTACTCATCCTCCATGACTTCTTGCAGCGCACTCAGTACGTCGTGATCCAGATGAATGTCAGTCACTTGTTCGCTCCTTGATCAAGAATGTGCGGATTATGCCTGAGCCTCCCAGGAAAACTCCACGCGGGCACGCCGGCCGTTATCCGACCAACTGGCGTTGTGGCTCAACTGACGGACCAGACTCACACCGCGACCTGACAAGCGGCCGCCATCAACAGGTCGAGCCATTACCCGCTGCACATCGAATCCCGCACCGCTGTCTTCAACTTCAACCACCAGGCAGCCACCCGCACCTTGTGGCGACACCTGCATATGCACCCGCAGATAACCATCCTCAAGCGCATCCAGGCGCGCATTGCGCTGCTCATAGTAGCGCGCGAACCCGGATGCATCGCGCTTGAGGCTCGAATCCAGCCCCAACACACCGTGCTCCAGCGCATTGGAATAGAGTTCAGCCAGCACACTGTAAAGCGCCCCGCTTTGCGCCCGCAGCCCATGCACTTCAAGCAACAACTGCAACAGATAAGGCAACGGATTGAACCGCTTGAGCGTGTCTGCACGAAACTCGAAACTCACCGACCAGTCCAGCGGGCAGGACAGGCCACTGTCGGAATACACTATGGCCGGAAGATTGAGTTGCGCGGCTTCGAGAAGACTGACCTCAACCATGCTGACATCATCACGCGCTTCGCCACGGAAATCCCGCAGCGCCTGTTCAATCTCCTCGAACAACCGTTCTGGCAGGCGGTTGTCGGTAAACACTCGTTCTAATCGCTCGACACCAAACAGCTGCTCGTTGGCATCACAGGTATCGATCACGCCGTCCGACAACAGGAACACCCGGTCGCCGAGGGCCATCGGGAACACCTCGGTGCAATCATCAAAGGCTTGCGGACTCAACACACCCAGCGGCAGATGGCGCGCCAGCAACGCGGTACGTTTTCCGCTGGCGTTGTCATGCAGGTAGCCATCCGGCATACCGCCGTTCCAGACTTCCACCGAACGGCGCTGAAAACTCAGGCACAACAGGGTCGCGCAACAGAACATATCCACCGGCAGGATACGTTTGAGCTTGGCGTTCATCTCGCGCAGCATTTCCGCGAGACCGTAACCCTTGGCGGTCATGCCGTAGAACACTTCTGCCAGCGGCATGGCGCCGACCGCCGCCGGCAAGCCATGCCCGGTAAAATCCCCCAGCAGCACATGCATGTCACCGGCCGGAGTGAATGCCGCGAGCAACAGATCACCGTTGAACAACGCATAAGGGGATTGTGAGTAACGGATATTGGGGGCACTCAGGCAACCGGAGTGAGCGACCTTGTCGAACACCGCCTTGGCCACCCGCTGCTCATTGAGCAGGTAATCATGGTGCCTGGCGATCAGATCGCGCTGCTCCAGGACCGTCGCCTGCAACCGCCGCAAGCGGTCCATCGCCTTGATCTTGGCGCCCAGAATCACCCGGTTATAGGGTTTTGCCAAAAAGTCGTCGCCACCCGCCTCCAGACAACGCGCCAAGGCCTCGCTTTCCGTCAGCGAGGTCAGGAAGATGATCGGTACCAGGGTTTCGCCAGCCAGCAGCTTGATCTGCCGCGCCGCTTCGAAACCGTCCATCACCGGCATCATCGCGTCCATCAACACCAATTGCGGACGCTGCTGTTGATACA
This sequence comes from Pseudomonas sp. GW822-FHT02D10, assembly GCF_058802345.1. Classification (NCBI taxonomy): domain Bacteria; kingdom Pseudomonadati; phylum Pseudomonadota; class Gammaproteobacteria; order Pseudomonadales; family Pseudomonadaceae; genus Pseudomonas; species Pseudomonas sp. GW822-FHT02D10. The sequence continues at coordinate 52,423 of NZ_JBXAOB010000023.1, read as the reverse complement.
GCTCGACCGCCTCGGCGCCGTTGGCCGCCGTCAACACCTCATGCCCCTGGCGACGGACAATACTCGATAGCAACAGGCGGTCCGCCGCGCTGTCTTCAGCGATCAGCACGGTCAGCGGTTCGGGTAGCGTCGACATGGCGATCAACTGATGTCGAACAACTTGTCGAAATTGGAGATGGCGAGGATTTTCTTCACATCGGAACTGCTGTTGACCACGCGAATATCGGAGTTTTCTCCGCCTGCGTGGTCGCGCAGCAACAGCAACATGCCCAACGCCGAGCTGTCGAGATAGGTCGCTTCTTTCAAATCGACCACCACCGAGCTTGGCATCTGCCCGTCGGGGCGCTCGTAGGAGTCACGAAACTCCTGATGCTTGGCGAAATCGAACCGCCCCTTGACCGAAATCGTGAGCTTTTGCCCATCCGGTGATACTTCTGTAACGACTGACATGCTGAGGCTTCCCTGTCATTGGCAACGTGTAGAAGGTTTAGCACTTGCGCAGGGCTTGAGCAAGGCATGACAGCCCGATGGACCAAGATCTTTTTCGCGCCCCTGACTCATCAATACGGGTCGTGGCGCGGCAAACGCTGGGAAAACTCATCGAGCAGCTTTTGCTCGCGCCGGTCGTCGAGCTGACGGGCTTCGTCAACGTAACGCTGCACCAGCTTGCGCAGCCCTTCAACCCGGGCAAAAGCCTGCTGCCAGGCTTCACGCGCCTTGTTCAGGTTGTTCTGGTGCCAGGCCAGGCTTTGGCGCTGCTGATCGATCGCGGTGCCCAGTTGCGCGAGAAAGCCCTGATACCCCAACAACCATTGCCCCGAGACGCCATGGCTGCCGCGCTCGATCCATTGTTGCTGGTACTCGAGGCGGAAGTTTTCGAGGTCGGCGAGCTTGCTTTCGGCCAACCGCACCTGGCCCTGGAAGTGCCCGAGGCGCTGGGCGGCAGTCTTTTCGGCCTTTTCAGCCATATCGACCACGGGTGCCAGGCGTGCTGACCGGCTCTGGGCCATGAGGGGTTAGCCGCCAGCCGCCGGGGCGAAGATCGAGGCCAGATACGCCTCGCTCTCACCCAGGCTGATGCTGTCGTTCAGACCCTGGCGCAGGTACTTGGCCAATTGTGGCTGCAACGAGATCGCCAGATCGGTTTCCCGATCGCCGCCCGCCACATAGGCGCCGACGCTGATCAGGTCGCGACTTTGCTGATAACGCGACCAGAGCTGCTTGAAGTACTGCGCACGAGTCATGTGGTCTGGACTGACGACCGACGGCATGACCCGACTGATGGACGCCTCGATGTCGATCGCCGGGTAGTGCCCCTCTTCCGCCAGGCGGCGCGACAAGACGATATGCCCGTCGAGCACGCCTCGCGCGGCATCGGCAATCGGGTCCTGCTGATCGTCGCCTTCAGACAGTACCGTATAAAACGCGGTGATCGAACCGCCACCCGCCTCGGCATTACCGGCGCGCTCTACCAGTTTCGGCAGCTTGGCGAATACCGACGGCGGATACCCCTTGGTCGCGGGTGGCTCGCCGATGGCCAGGGCGATTTCCCGCTGCGCCTGAGCAAAACGGGTCAGGGAATCCATCAGCAACAGGACGTTCTTGCCCTTGTCGCGAAAATACTCGGCGATTCGCGTGCAATACATGGCTGCGCGCAAACGCATCAGGGGCGCATCGTCCGCCGGAGACGCCACCACCACGGAGCGCTTGAGCCCCTCTTCACCGAGGATGTGCTCAATGAACTCCTTGACCTCACGACCCCGCTCGCCGATCAGCCCGACCACGATGATGTCGGCCTCAGTGAAGCGAGTCATCATGCCCAGCAGCACACTCTTGCCGACGCCGGTACCGGCGAAGAGACCGAGGCGCTGACCACGACCGACTGTCAACAATCCATTGATGGAGCGAATACCCACGTCAAGCGGCTGGCTGATGGGGTCACGCTTGAGCGGGTTGATGGTCGGACCATCCATCGGCACCCAGTCTTCGGCTTTCATTCCGCCCTTGCCGTCCAGTGCACGGCCGGCGCCATCGAGTACGCGCCCGAGCATGCTCATGCCCATCGGCAAGCGGCCGGCGTCGGCCAAGGGTACAACCCTGGCGCCTGGGGCAATGCCGGCGACACTGCCGACCGGCATCAGAAATACCTTGTTGCCGGAGAAACCCATGACTTCGGCTTCGACCTGTACCGGGTGATAACTGTCGTCGTTGATCACCATACAGCGGCTGCCCATGGCAGCGCGCAAGCCCTCGGCTTCAAGCGTCAGACCCACCATGCGCAGCAAGCGCCCTTCGAGGATCGGCTGACCGGGCAACTCGGTAGCGTGCGCATAAGTGCTCAGGCGCTTGCCGAAGCTGGTGCGATCAAGGCGCATCAGCAATTTCCGGCTCTGGATCAAGCGCTGCGGCAGACGGTTTTTCGCTGACGGGAAGTTCCAGCGTCATATCCGCCTCGGCCGGATGCAGCGCCTGGTCGTGCAACTGATCGAACAGCTTGGCCATGATTTGCGTGATACGGGTTTCGACTGTCGCGTCGATGCGGCTGTGCTCGGTTTCGACCCGACATCCGCCCGGCAACATGGCTTCGTCTTCAACAATGCGCCAGGTCTCTTCATGGCGCTCGCGCAATGCCTTGACCTGCTCGAAGTCCTGCGGATTGATGTACAGACGCACATTGCCGACACCCAGCGGCAGCAATTTCAGGGCTTCGCGCATGACGTGTTCGATTTGCGTCGAGTCGATGACCAGTTCGCGCTGAATCACTTGTTTGGCGATGTGCTGAACCAGACCGACCAGGGATTTTTCAATCTGCGTATCTTGCTCGGCAATCGGCTCGAACAGATTGCCCATCAGCAATTCAACGCTGGCGAGCTTCGCGCTCAGGGCCACGTCAGCCTCCTGACGAACCTTGAGCGTGGCGCTGTGGAAACCTTCTCTCTCGCCCGTGGCGAAGCCTTCGTTGTAGGCTTCCTGACGAATGCTTTCGAGTTCTTCGAGGGTCAGTGGCTGGACTTCGTCCAGCGGCACTTCCTCCATCTCTGGCGGTTCTTCTACCCGTTCTGGCTCAGGCTCCGGGACGTACGGGTCGAAACTGGGCAACGACCAGAGATCAAAACCACCGACATCGCGCGCACGGATCAGATCGGTGGGCGACTCATCACTCTTGGATGCCATGGCGTTAAATCATTTCCTCGCCGCCCTTCCCGCCGAGAACGATTTCTCCGGCTTCGGCCATACGGCGGGCAATGGTGAGGATTTCTTTCTGTGCGGTTTCCACGTCGCTGACGCGTACCGGGCCCTTGGCCTCGAGGTCGTCGCGCAGCAATTCGGCCGCACGCTTGGACATGTTCTTGAAGATCTTTTCCTTGACGCCTTCGTCCGAGCCCTTGAGGGCCAGCACCAGCACGTCCGAGGAAACTTCGCGCAACAGTGCCTGAATCCCACGGTCGTCGACATCGGACAGGTTGTTGAACACGAACATGAGGTCTTCGATCTGACCGGACAGGTCTTCGTCGACTTCGCGGATCGAATCCATCAGCTGACCTTCGATCGAGCTGTCGAGGAAGTTCATGATGTCGGCCGCACGCTTGATACCGCCCAGGTTGGTACGCGCGGCGTTGGAGTTGCCGGAGAATTGCTTCTCGAGAATCTGGTTCAGTTCCTTCAGGGCCGCCGGCTGCACGGTATTGAGCGACGAAACCCGCAAAATGATGTCCAGCCGCACCTTGTGGTCGAAGTTGCCGAGTACTTCGCCTGCCTGATCCGGGTCCAGATAAGCCACAACGATGGCCTGGATCTGCGGGTGCTCGTAACGGATCACATCCGCCACCGCACGCGGTTCCATCCACTTGAGGCTGTCGAGACCACTGGTATTGCCGCCCAGCAGGATCCGGTCGATCAGGCCGTTGGCCTTGTCTTCGCCCAGCGCCTGGGTGAGCATCTTGCGCACATAGTCATCGGAGCCGACGCCGAGGCTGGTCTGATCGCCAACGATGTCGACGAACTCGCTCATCACCTGCTCGACCTGCTCACGGTGCACGTTGCCCATTTGCGCCATGGCTACACCCACACGCTGAACCTCTTTGGGCCCCATGTGGCGCAGCACTTGCGCAGCATCGGTTGAACCCAGGGACAGCAGCAGAATCGCGGCTTTGTCGACCCGGCTGAGTTTGGCGATAGCGGCTCGGTTATCACTCATCTGCGTTAATCCACTCTTTCACGACCTGAGCCACACGACCCGGATCTTCGGCCACCAGGCTCTTGATTGCGTTCAACTGTGCGTCATAGCCTTCGCTCGGGCTAGGCAGCAGAATACTTTGCGGGCCGCCAAGGCTGACGCGGTCGTTGGCCAGTTCGCCGTCCAGACCGCCCATGCCACCGAGTTCGACATCGCTGCCGAGACCGGCCAGATGCTTGCCTTTGCCGCCGCCGGTGATGTTGTTGAGCACCGGACGCAGCACGCCGAACACCAGCACCAGAATGAACAACACGCCGAGAACCTGTTTCACCACATCCCAGAACCAGGGCTGCGAGTAGAACGGAATGTCGGCGATGACTTCGCCACGCTCGGCCGAGAACGGCACGTTGACCACGCTGACGCTGTCGCCACGACTGGCGTCAAAACCGACGGCGCCCTGCACCAGACGCGTGAAGCGCGCCAAATCATCGACGCTCCAAGGCGTACGAGTGGTTTCACCGTTGGCCGCGTTGACCTTGACCTGATCATCCACAACCACTGCAACCGACAGCCGACTCAATCGGCCCTGCTGCTGCTTGGTGTGGCTGATGGAACGGTCGAGTTCGAAGTTTTTTGTGGATTGCAGACGCTTGTCGGCCGGGTACGGCGCCAGCATCGGCTGACCGGTTGCCGGGTCCATGATTTGTTGGCCGTTGGCATCAAGCAACGGCTGACCTGGCTGCACCATGCCGGCGGAAGCCGTCGCGCCGCCCGTGGTTTGCGGCGCGGAGGCAGGCGCAGGCGGCTGATTGCTCAGAGCACCGGGAACGCCCTGCGGGCCGTTGCTGGCGGTGCGCTGTTCGGACGTCGACTGTTCGCTGCGCAGCGCCGGCTGATCCGGGTTGAATTGCTCCGAGGTCGACTCGACCGCACTGAAGTCCACGTCGGCGGAAACTTCAGCCTTGTAGCGATCGTTGCCCAACACCGGTTGCAGAATATTGTGCACGCGCTGAGTGAGCATGCTTTCCATGCGGCGGCTGTAATCGAATTGCTTGCCGGCCATGGACAGTTCGGAGTTTTCCGCCTGATCGGAGAGCAAGGTGCCCTTCTGGTCCACCACGGTGATCTGCGACTTGCTCAACTCTGGAACACTGGTCGCCACCAGATTGATGATGGCCAGAACCTGACCCGGCTCCAGTGACCGACCGGAATAAAGCTCAACCAGTACCGATGCGCTTGGCTTGCGTTCGTCACGCACGAATACCGAACTTTTCGGAATGGCCAGGTGCACCCGGGCACCCTTGACGTTGTTCAGACTGGAAATGGTCCGCGCCAGCTCACCCTCAAGGCCGCGACGATAACGGGTCGCTTCCATGAACTGACTGGTTCCCAACCCCTGGTCCTTGTCGAGGATTTCAAAACCGATGTTGCCGTCTTTGGGAGTGACACCTGCAGCGGCAAGCTTGAGTCGCGCACGCGCCACATCATCGGCCTTGACCAGCAAGGCACCGGAGTTGGGCTCAACGGTATAAGGAATGTCGGCGGCGGCCAGGGTTTCCATGACCTGCTTGGCGTCCATACCGGCAAGGCTGCCGTACAGCGGCCGATAGTCGGGTTGCTGCGACCACAGCACCACGGCAAATCCAATCGCCACGCTCGCAGCCAGGCCAACCAACAGGCCCACCTGACGCAGCATGGTCATCTCGGAGAGGTTTTCCAGGAAGGACAGACCAAACAGCGGCGGTTTGCCGTCTGCAGGTTTGACCTTGGCCGGAACGTTATCGGCGACTGCTTCTGCCATGACTCAATACTTCCTTAGACCGGCATCTGCATGATGTCTTGATAGGCCTGAACCAGCTTGTTACGCACTTGGGTCAACGCCTGAAAAGACACGCTGGCCTTCTGCGAGGAAATCATCACATCGGTCAGGTCGACGCCGCTTTTGCCAATTTCGAAAGCATTGGCCAGTTGGGTCGAAGCCTGCTGGGTATCGTTGACCTTGTTGACGGCCTGACCGAGCATGTCGGAAAAGCTGCTGCCGCCCATTTCCGGCACCGCGACCGCCGCTTTCGGCTGAGCCATGGCGTCCATTTGCATGGACCGCATGTCCAACATCAACCGATTAAATTCAATTCCCTGGCTCATGGTCTACTCTCTCTGACGACCCGCAATTTTTTGACACTCACTCGGCGGATAGAGTGGTGTTAGCAACAAGGGTGCCAGCTCCATGGCGACATTTAAGAAAAGCCCACCCAGGCTTTGTAGACAGACGACTCAGGTAGCGAGCCCTCACGTAGCAAACAAATAGGCCTCGACATCCATTCCGGCATCACGCATTTGCGCCAATTTGTAGCGCAAGGTCCGCGGGCTGATACCCAGACGCTCGGCCGCTTCCTTACGCCGCCCACGCTCGGAACGCAACGTATCGATGATCATCTGGAACTCGCGACGCCGCAGGTCATCACCCAGTGCGCCCGCTGAATCGCCTTGCGGCGCCTCGACTTCAAGCACTCGCGCCGACATCGGAACAGGCGCCAGTACCGGCAATGGCGCGCAAGCGACCGGCCCTGCGAGACAGAAGTCCTGCGGCTGAATCAAGCCACCCTGCTGCAAAATCAGCGCCCGCTGAATGGCGTTATCCAGCTCGCGCACGTTGCCCGGCCACGGATAACCGATCAGGCAAGCCTGGGCCTCTGGCGATAGCCTGGCAGCGGCATGCTTCATTTTATTGACGTGCTTGACCAACAGACGCTCGGCCAGCGGCAAGATGTCGGCAGTGCGCTCACGCAACGGACGCCAGGCCAGCGGAAATACCGACAGGCGATAGTAAAGGTCTTCCCGAAAGCGCCCCGCCGCCACTTCGCCCGCCAGATCACGGTTAGTGGTCGCAACCACGCGGATATCCAGCGCAATCGGCTTGCGCGCCCCCACGCGCTCGACTTCACGCTCTTGCAAAACGCGCAGCAGCTTGGCTTGAAGCCCCAAGGGCATTTCGGAAATTTCGTCGAGCAGAATGGTCCCGCCATCAGCCTGCTCGAACTTGCCGGCCTGGGCCGCAATGGCGCCAGTGAACGAGCCCTTCTCATGACCGAACAAAGTTGCCTCGAGCATGTTGTCCGGGATCGCCGCACAATTGATCGCAATGAACGGCTGACGGGCGCGGTGCGAGTGCTGGTGAATGTAACGTGCCAGCACTTCTTTGCCGGTGCCTGACTCGCCAGAGATCAACACCGTCGAATCACTGCGCGCCACACGGGCTGCCAGCTCAAGCAACTGCGCACTGGCCGGCTCGAACGCTACCGGGCCTTCACCTTCCGCGGCGCCGAGACAACCCAGGGCATGTCGCGCCACCAGATCCAGCAACGCCTTGGGCTCGAATGGCTTGACCAGATAGTCCGCCGCCCCCTGACGCATTGCGTCGACTGCGCGCTCAACCGCGCCATGCGCGGTCATCAGCAACACCGGTAATTGCGGATGACGAATACGCAACAAACCCAACAACTGATGACCATCCATACCCGGCATGTTGACGTCACTGACCACCAGATTGAATGGCTCGCTCGCCACGGCCTCCAGTGCATCTTCGGCCGAGCCCACCGCGGTGTAATCATGGCCGGCCAGCAGCAGCGTATCCGTTAATGCCTCGCGCAGTGCACGGTCATCTTCGACCAGTAAAACCTTGATTGCCATCAACCTCACTCCACGCCTTGAGCGCTGGGCTGCCCACCAGAAAAAAGCGGCAAAATCACCACCGCACAGGTGCCGCGGCCCGGCCGCGAGCGCAGCTGCAATTCTCCCTGATGAGCACGGGCCACCGCCTTGACCACGGTCAGGCCAAGACCGGTGCCGGTGGTTTTGGTGGTGAAAAACGGCTCACCCAGGCGCGCCAGCACCGTCGCGTCGATACCGTCGCCGTTATCGCTGACGCACAGTCGAAGGGTGTTTCCACGGGTGTAGAGATGAACTTTCAGACGGACATCGCCGGCACTGGCCTGAATCGCATTTTCAATCAGGTTCAGCAGCGCACCGACCAATGTGTCGCGATTGCACAGCAACTCCCCGGCATGACTGTCGCACTGCCAACGCACCGGATAATCCTGAACATGCGTCAATGCCGCCGCTTGCAGCGATTGCAGAAGCGCCCTGGGCGTCACGCGATCAGTCAACGGCAGTTCTCCGCGAGCAAACACCAGCATGTCCCGCACCTGATGCTCGAGCTCATGCAGGCGCTCTTTCAAACGCCCGGCAAACCGTTGCTGGGTGGCGACCGGCAGCTCCTGCTCAGTCAAATGACTGGCGTACAACAATGCCGCGGACAGCGGCGTACGAATCTGATGCGCCAGGGAAGCGACCATCCGCCCGAGGGACGACAAGCGCTCATGGCGAGCCAGCTGATCCTGCAAGTGTCGGGTTTCGGTCAGGTCGTTGAGCAGCACCAACTGACCCGGCTCGGCATCCAGCGAGCGCGTGGCAATCGACAGACGCCGACCATCCTTCAGGGAAATTTCATGACCATCGTCTTCGCGCGGTGCAAAGCAGCGTGCAATGACATGACGCCACAACTCGCCCTCAAGCGGCAGACCCAGTAGCTCGCTGGCTGTCGGATTGGCTTCACGCACGATACCTTGGGCATCAATGACGATGACGCCGCCGGGCAACAAGTCGAGAAGGTTTTGCAGCCGGTTGGCGAGACGCTCTTTTTCCGCCAGCTCTTGCATGCGTTGAGCACTGACCACTGCCAGTTCGCCCTTGAGCTCAGTGACCCGAGCTTCAAGCATGCTGTAGGAGTCGGTAAGTTGGCTCGACATCTGATTGAACAGCGCGAACGCCTGCTCAAGGCCAAGCCGACTTGCCTGCTCTACAGAGGGCGTGTCGGAGACAGGAGACATTTGGGCGGCGTGGGGCATCGTGCTCTCTCGCTTGGCTGACCGTCAGTTAAACGGAACGTTGCGAGGGACGTAGCAATACCCGTGCCGAAAAAAACCGCTCATTATTCAGCGGATTGAAAAACAGGCGTCAATCCTCCGCCTGTTCATCACCCTCGCGACGGCTCATGCCGTACTTGCGCATTTTCTCCACCAGGGTGGTGCGGCGAATGCGCAGGCGCTCGGCGGCACGCGCCACGATGCCATTGGCATCATCCAGCGCCTGCTGAATCAGGCCCTGCTCCAGACCACCCAGGTAGTCTTTGAGGTCCAGACCTTCTGGCGGCAGCATGGCGTTTGCGGTGAAGTCCGGAGTATGGCCATTGATGGCTACCCGCTCTTCAAGATCGCTGCGCAAGCTATCAACCAGTTGCTCGTCTTCGTCATCGACATAACGGAATTTCTTCGGCAATTCGACCACGCCGATCACCCCGTACGGATGCATGATCGCCATGCGCTCCACCAGGTTGGCCAGCTCACGAACGTTGCCCGGCCAGCCATGACGGCACAGCGACATGATCGCCGCCGAGTTGAATCGAATGGAACCGCGCTTCTCATGCTCCATGCGCGAGATCAACTCGTTCATCAGCAACGGAATATCTTCGACACGCTCACGCAGCGGCGCCATCTCGATCGGGAAGACGTTGAGGCGGTAATACAGATCCTCACGGAAGCTGCCGACTTCGATCATGCTTTCGAGGTTCTTGTGGGTTGCAGCAATGATTCGCACATCGACGCTCTGGGTCTTGTTGCTCCCCACGCGCTCGAAGGTGCGCTCTTGCAATACCCGCAGCAGCTTGACCTGCATTGGCAACGGCATGTCGCCGATCTCATCGAGGAACAGCGTACCGCCATTGGCCAGTTCAAAGCGCCCGGCACGGCTGGTGATGGCCCCGGTAAAGGCGCCCTTCTCATGACCGAACAGTTCGCTTTCCAGCAACTCGGCCGGGATCGCACCGCAGTTGACCGGAACGAACGGCGCGTCGCGCCGCTTGGAGTGATAGTGCAGGTTGCGCGCGACCACTTCCTTGCCCGTCCCGGACTCACCGAGGATCAGCACGCTGGCATCGGTATCGGCCACTTGCTGCATCATCTGACGGACGTGTTGAATCGCCCGACTGGTGCCGACAAGACTACGGAATAGATTGGGTTCACGGTGACGACCGCGCTCACGGGCCTGGTCGTACATCTCGCGATAAACCTGGGCGCGGTGCAGGGAGTCCAGCAATTTGCTGTAGCTGGGCGGCATTTCCAGAGTGGAAAGCACCCGGCGACGCTGGTCTTCCGGCAGGTCAACGGAAGAATTATCGCCCATTAACAAAACCGGAAGGAACTCATCCCAGGTAGCCAGTGTCTTTAACAGACCCGGAAGAGCGCCAGGAGCATTTACGGTCCCAATAAGGACGCAGATTACTTCACGACTTGATGACAAAGAGCCGACAGCCTGCTGCCAGTCATGGCTGCCACAGGGTAAATTTTCTTCGCCAAGAAAATTTAAAATCACCGCCAAATCGCGGCGGCGGACGCTATCGTCATCAATCAGCAGAATTTTGGTTTCACGCCACATGCAATAGCAACTTCCCTAGTCAACTCAATGCCCGAAATGAGTGGGCAAGCTAGACGCTTGCAGGCACGCTAAGCCTGGTAGACGCCTGAAATCTTCAAACAGCCACTAGTTAAGTCAAAAAACCGTGCACAGTCAAATTTATGGCGCACTACGTTCGGATTAACTGAGGATTAACCGAACAGATGGTAAACCTTTGCCGCGTTTTGTGCTTGATGGATCTGCGACATCTCATCGAATATTGCCTGACGCTCCCCCGTCGCCGCTTCCAACAACTGCCGATAAACCCCGAGCAACTCCTCGAGGTTATCACGCAATGCCACTTCATCCAGCGAAGCCTCACTCAAAACGTCTTCCATGCAGGAACGGCAATCCAGGTCTAATTGACCGATAGCTTCCCAGTTACGCGCGGCCAATGCATCGACCAGCGCTTCACGGGTTTGTTCGATACGCTGCAGTACAAGACTCATGTGATCTCCTTAAAACTGCGGACCCGGCGCTGCGATGGCATCCCAGCCTTCTTTGACCGTACCCAGCAACTCGGCGACTTCGTCGAGGATCTTCGGATCGCTCTTGATATTGGCCTCTGCCAGACGCTTCATCATGTAGACGTAGAGATTATCCAGCTCCCCCACCTCATCAGCCTTGTTCTCAAGGTCCAGGCCTTCACGCAAGCCGCCAATGATGTCGATGGCCTTGCTGATCAATACACCTTTACCCGGAATATCCTTGCGCTCCATGGCGCCTTTGGCCTGAGCAATACGATCCAGCCCGCCCTCCATCAGCATCTGCACCAAACGGTGCGGACTGGCTTCGGAAGTTTGCGCTTGCGCTCCAATTTTCTGATATTGCCGAAGGGCTAACATCGGATTCATGCTCTACCTCATCACAACTCAAGGGCTCGTATAACCAATGTATCGTCTACGAGTCAAAAAACTTTAAAATCAACAGGCAAAAACCCGGCGCGTTAAAAACGCAGCCGGGTTTTTGGCGCTGACTCCTGATTAGCCGCTGGACTTCTGTGCGTTCAAGGCGCTGAAGAACGAGCTGATACTGGTCGACGTCGCCTTCATCTGCCCGACCAGCAAGTCCATGGCATTGTACTTGGCCGTCAGCGTCGCGGTCATACTGGTAACGCGCAAGTCCAACGCCGCCTGCTGATTGGTCAGATCGCTTTTCTGCTTGTTCAGGCTGGTGGTGCGCTGATCAAGTATGCCTCCGGTCTGCAAGTAAGGCTTGATCGCCGCCCCCATCCGAGCCAGCAGACCATTGGTACTAGTGGTCCCCGTGAACAGCGTTTGAACCTGCCCCCCCAGCGCCTTGTTGGTCATCGCGGCAGTGAACTTGGTAGAGTCAAAGTTCAGCGTACCGAGTTTCTGATCGGTCGTGATACCCAATTGCGATAGCACCGCCAATTGCCCCCCAGGCCCGGGAGTCACCAGCTGATTACGAATATCGGCAAGCAGCGAACGAGGCACCGAGTCACCGGTCAGCGCAGCAGAGACCGTCAGCTTGCCACTACTATCGGCCGTGGCCTGAGTCAGCGAAGTCACCGTCTTCACCAGCGTGTTATAGGCGTCGACAAATGACTGTATCGACGTCTGCAAACCGGTGGTATTGGTCGCCACGGTCACCGTCGAGGTACCCGCTGCAACCAGCGTCATGCTCAAGCCACCCACCGCCTGACTGATGGTGTTGGTTTTGCTGGTGACTGCCAGGCCATCAACCGTCAGGCTCGCATCTGCGGCCAGCGCGCCGATCGTACCGGAACTGGTCGGACCAGGGTTAGCGCCCATCACCTGGGTGCCGTCGATTGCCAGACCGGCAATACCACTGACCGTAAGGTCCGAACCCTTGCCCGTCGTGGTCGAGCCGATCACCAGACGCGAACCGTTGCTGTCAGTGACGATGTTGGCCGTGATGCCCTGGGTGCTCAGCGTGGTGTTGATCGCATCGCGCGTGGACTGCAGCGTCGCACCAGACGGGATAGTGACGTTGTAGCCAGTGCCATTTTGACTGATATTCAAAGTACCACTCGGAATGGCACTGGTAGCACCGCCTGCAAATGTAGCACTGGCAACTTTGGAGCCGGTAGCCAGATTGTTCACTGTAACGCTGTAAGAACCGTTGACGGCGGTGTTATCAGAGGTCACGGTCAAGGTCGCCGGAGTCGACGAGGTTGCCGCAAAACCCGCAAACGCAGGGCTTGTCGAGCTATTGAGTTTGTCCATGGCAGCCTGATAAGCAGCCAAAGCACTTTTGAGCGAGCCCACACCGGAAATCTTCGAGGTGTTGAGCGTGGTCTGAGTGGTGATTTGGGACTGCTTGGCCGCTTTGTCGCTGCTGACCAACGCCGTAACGATCGAACTGATATCCAGGCCGGAACCCAGACCTGTACTCGTTGAAATTGGACTTGCCATGTACATCCCCCTTTCTGTCTGTCGCCGGTCTTTTGACCGCTCTCGCCGTCAAATCAGCATACAGACACTATTCATGCCAGTTGTCAGGCTTTTGCGTCGAACAGCACGTTGCTCGCCGAATTCAAACTGTCCGCCAGCTTCAAGGCTTCTTCGGAAGGGATTTGCCGCACCACTTCACCCGTTGCAGTGGCAATCACTTTTACAACGACCTTGCCGGACGCTTCATCAATCGAAAACTCCAGATTGCGCTTGACCGACTGCACGAACTTTTCGATTTCCTGCACGGCGGCTTTCAACTTATCCGCATCAGAGTCTTTACTACCGGCCACAGCCTGTACGCTGTCGGCCTGAGGCGCCTCGGCCGGTTTATCGGTAGTGCTGCTCACCGACTTAACAGCCGGATAAGACAAGTTCAGCTTCACGCTCATGTCCATGTCCATCACCTTTTTATAAGCAAAAAGCGGAAGAGCACGACCAGCGCACTCCCCCGCCAAAACTCATTGCAAAATTACTGAAGCAGTTTCAGTACGGCGTTTGGCAGCTGGTTGGCTTGCGCCAGAACAGCGGTGGAAGCCGATTGCAGGGTTTGCTGCTTGGTCAGTTGAGCAGTTTCCGCAGCGAAGTCGGTATCTTGTACGCGACCCAGTGCAGCGGTGGCGTTTTCGTTGACGTTCTGCAGGTTGGAGATGGTGCTGGTCAAACGGTTCTGCGCAGCACCGAGGTTTGCACGAGTGGCACCTACGGAGGCGATTGCAGCGTCGATTGCAGTGATGGCGCCGTCGATGGCGGAACCAGCAGCAGCGCTGGTAGCACCGGTCAGAACAGTAGTACCGCTACCTACCGACAGGCTGACGGCGTCGAACTTGGTGCTCAGGGTCAGAGTGATCTGGTTGGCAGTACCGGTGTTGGAACCCACTTGCAGGGTCATGCTACCAGCGGAACCGTCCAGCAGGTTTTTGCCGTTCAGGTTGGTGCTCTGGGAGATACGAGTCAGTTCGTCGGACATCTGAGTGAATTCCGCGTTGGTCGCGGTCTGGTCAGCAGTGCCGTTGGTGCCGTTACGTGCCTGGACAGCCAGTTCACGCATACGTTGCAGAATGTTGGTGGTCTCTTGCAGAGCGCCTTCAGCAGTCTGAGCCATCGAGATGCCGTCGTTGGCGTTTTTGATAGCTACAGTCTGACCGCGGATCTGGCTGCTCATACGGGTAGCGATCTGCAGGCCGGCAGCGTCGTCTTTGGCGCTGTTGATTTTCAGGCCGGAAGACAGGCGAGTCATGGAGGTCGCCAAAGCGTTAGCGGCATTGTTCAGGTTTTTCTGAACAGACAGAGAAGCGACGTTAGTGTTTACGCCTAAAGACATGGTGAGTTCCTCGTTGGTTGGGTACTGCGGCTTCCGGCCCTGGCAACCGCCGGGTGTGGCCTAGAGAACCTTCGTAGTAGTTATCGTCGCGATTGCAGGTTGCTTGAGGGCTTTTTTGAAAAAAATTGCCATCACACTGCCACCCCCCCGAAAACAAAGGCTTGCACGAGACCCACGAGAGAAAAATGACGTCAGGAAATTGCCGACAACAGAGAGGCGAGAGGATCGCTTTGGCCGGCAGAGAACTGTTCAGAGGTGAGCGTGACTCGCCTCCAGCAAGTCGATCAATTCATACTCCATGGTGTCGGCCAACCCCAGCCAGTCCTGCGCCTCCTGAGCAGCCAGCATCGACATGAGCAATTGCGCCCACTGCTGCTGAACATCTGCTGAGGCCTGACACAGCTGGTCTTGCACCTTATCGAATACATCGACCATGGTCAGCGCGGCCTCGACATCACGCCCGAGACGAAACAGCTCGGCGCACTGCCGGCAATCGATGACACAGTGTGCAAGCCCGCTCATTGCACGAACTCCTGATTGAACGTCGTCCCCACAATCATCGCCCCCGCCCGGCTGCTGTTAAAGAAGCGCACTTGTGGATGCCCGGCAATGTAGCGCTCCAGCTCACACAGGTAACTGCGGAAGTTCAGCTGCGTTCGAACCCGCAACCCATGCCCATCGAGCACCCAGTGTCTGGCCAGATTCACCCCCTGTCCCAGATCGCCATCATTCCAGCCGGTATGGGTTTTGTTCATCGGGAACGCAAAGTCGGCGCCGAACAAGGTAATCCGGTCCGCGCCCATCTTCACCGCCAGATCCACTGCAGGATGAATCACGCTGCCACCGACATACAGTTCAGCCCTGCTGATCTGTTGGCGGATAGCGGCATAGACCGGGCTGGCGGAATACCCGACGTAACGCGTACCTTTCCAGGCCTTCAGCACCTGCGGATCGCTCATGGGCAGGTACACCAGCGGGATGTTGTCGGAGTCCTCGGGCGGCAAGTGCCTGAAGCTGATTTGCCGGTCGATACTGACCACCAGATCCGGCCTGATGCCATGCTCGAGCAACGGTCGATAGGCGGTATCGACGCTGATGAACAAGGGACGCTGTTCGCGCTCGCGTATCGCCAGAAGCTGGTCGAAATGCAGTTCAAGACTGGGGCCCGTGCCGATCACATAGACTTCCCGACCGGTACACGTCGCAAACAACTCGGCCACATCGCGATCACGACTAACGAGTTCACGACTCTCCTCCAGCCGCTCAATGATCGCCGGAGACTGCGGATCGAACTCACGATTATTGAAGGTAAGGTGCACTTCGCTGATCAGCCGATCTCGAATCTTGGCATTGAAATCATCTGCCAGCAGCATCTCGGACGGCAACGCAAAAAACGGCAGGTGGATATCCGACAAGTCGCCGGCATAGATCAACTCGACCCTCGGATCACTGAGCCACTGCCGCTGATCGAGCAACTGCAGCGTCAACGAGAAAATCGCGCCATTGAGGATATGCACGTACAAACGCTGAAGCTCGGCGTTTTCAAGCAGCACGCACGGCAAGTCACCCAGCCCGGTGCCGTAGACATGCACCACGGGGCTCTCCGGCGGCAGGCTGGCCGCTTGCAACCGCGCTTCACGCGTGCGGTCATGGCGACTGGTGAGCTGGATGCCCGCAATGCTCAGGGTCGAACCCAAACCTTCCACCAGCTCCGCCTGAACCGCCGCGCTGTCTTCCGTCATCAACCGTACATGCAACGCCGGCCAGCGACTCTCTATCACCTGGAAATTGTGTTCAGCGCTGTCGCTCATACTGCCTCGACTGTCATTCAGGCAAAAAAATAGCGTTCAAGGTTACACCTTGAACGCTATTTTTATGCCACAGGATTTAGCTCAAGGGCGATAAATGATCGCCGAACCCCACGAGAGCCCTACACCAAAACCGCTCAGCGCAACGCGCTTCCATTTGGTGTCGAGTACGTGTTTTTCCAGCAGCAACGGAATGCTCGAAGACACGGTATTACCGGTCTCGACCATGTCCTTGATGAATTTCTCCGGATCGCCTTCGAAGCGCCGCGCCACAGCGTCAACAATCGCCGCACTGCCCTGGTGAATGCAGAACGCATCGATATCGTCGGCGTGCAGGCCGGACTCGTCGAGCAACTCGTGCAAATGCGCCGGGACTTTCAGCAACGCAAAATTGAACACCTGACGACCGTTCATGAAGAACACCCCGTCAGTGACTTTCAAGTGCGGTGCACCGGAGCCGTCAGTGCCGAATTTGGCCTTGCCCAACTGCCACGGGGCGTCTTCGCCCATCCAGGTCGCGGTGGCGGCATCACCGAACAGCATGGTGGTGTTGCGGTCTTCAGGGTCGACGATTTTCGAGTAAGGGTCGGCGGTCACCAACAGGCCGTTCTTCAGGCCCGCGGCTTCCATGAAGCCCTTGATCGCGTAGATGCCGTAAACGTAGCCAGAGCAGCCCAGGGAGATATCGAAGGCGGCAACGGTGGTCGGCAGACCGAGCTTGTCCTGAACGATCGCGGAGGTGTGCGGCAGACCCTCTTCGTCGCCGTTCTGGGTGACGACGATCAGCACATCGATCGATTCGCGCTTGAGCTCAGGATTGTTGGCGAACAGCGTATTGACCGCTTCGACACACAGGTCCGAGGTTTCCTGCCCGACGTCTTTACGCGGCAGGAAAGCGGAACCGATCTTGCCCAGGATGAATTCCTCATCCTTTTCGAATTTTGCACCTTGTGCGTAATTGTCCACGCCGGCTACAGGAACGTAGCTCGCAATGCTTTTTATGCCAATCATTACGGCTTCCCAATAATTAACAGCTGAATACCCCCATTCGCACGAATCGAGGGGCGCCGACACATAGAGTTTGCGTTGCCCGCAATGGGCAACCACGGAAAGCCTAAAGGGCTATCACTGAGCCGATAACCGGCCAGGCGCCATCTTCCCGATCAATACAATACAGTGAAGATGCGCGTTATGACTCGCAGGTCACGCTATTTTGCGCAATCAGCCACAGAAGTGCTCATTCGATAAGCGACCAGGCCAGCGGTGTGCCGCGCTTTAGAGGCTCGCGGGCACGTCGTCCGATAATGCTTTCAGCGTGTTTGGGGGCCAGACCCAGACCCGGACGAATGGCCCGCAGGTTGTCGGGTGTGAACACCTCACCGACGGCCATGTCCTGGGCGACGTACAGCGAGCGACGGTACACCAGCGACTTCTGTTCGGCCTCGGTGGCGCCATAACGCACCTGCCCCATGGCTTGCCAGGCGCGCTCGGTCTCGACCACCAGGCTGGCCAGTTCGGCCGGTTCCAGCGAGAAACTCGCGTCGACACCGCCGGCAGCCCGATCCAGGGTGAAGTGTTTTTCCACCACCGTCGCCCCAAGAGCCACCGCCGCCACCGAGACCCCGACGCCCATGGAGTGATCGGACAATCCCACTTCGCAACCAAACAGTTCGCGCAGGTGCGGGATGGTTCGCACGTTGCTGTTGGCCGGCGTGGCCGGGTAGGTGCTGGTGCATTTGAGCAGCACCAGATCCTTGCAGCCGGCCGCACGCGCCGCACGCACGGTTTCATCCAGCTCGGCGATGCTGGCCATACCGGTGGAAATGATCAGCGGCTTACCGGTGGCCGCCACCCGGCGAATCAACGGCAAGTCGGTGTTTTCAAAACTGGCGATCTTGTAGGCCGGCACGTCGAGACTTTCGAGAAAATCCACGGCCGTCTCATCGAACGGCGTCGAGAACGCCAGCATGCCCAGCTCCCTGGCCCGGGCAAAGATCGGCGCATGCCATTCCCACGGCGTATGCGCCTTCTCATACAGCGCATACAGCGAAGAGCCGGCCCATAGACTGTCGGGATCCTGAATGAAGAACTCGCCGTGATCCAGATCCAGGGTCATGGTGTCGGCGGTGTAGGTTTGCAGCTTCAAGGCATGCGCGCCGGCCCTGGCCGCAGCCTCGACGATCTGCAACGCGACCTCCAGGGACTGATTATGGTTGCCGCTCATCTCGGCGATGATGAATGGTGGCGCATCGACACCGATCATGCGGTCGCCAATCTTGAAGCTAGTCATGTCTGTACTCCTTCAATACGCGCGTGAACGCGCAAGCGCTCTGGGTAAAACCGGCTTCGCGAAACAGGCTCAACGACGGCCGATTGGCAGGCAACACCCGCGCGGTGATGGTGCGCACTTGCGGCCAATGGGCCGTCACAAAGGCTTCGCCACGAGCCAGCAGCGCCCTGCCCCATCCCAGACCGAAACGGCCTTCGAACAAATAAATCGAGACTTCGGCGCTCACCCCATGAAGGTCGTAGCGCAGAACGCCAACCGGGCCATCACCGGCCTCGGCAATCAACAGCAAACGCTGCTGACTGCTCAAACTCGCGGCCAGCCAGGCCTGGTGCGCTTGCCAGTCGATGCTGCGGTTGTCCAGCGACCAGCGCCGTACCGCCTCGGCATTACGTCCATCAAACAACAGACGCGCATCGTCCAGCGTCGCCTTGCGCACCGGCAGCACAGCACCGGCCAGCGCTGCCGCGACCCGCTGCGCCCCACGACCATCGACCAATTGCCGAGAGCGCTTGGCCAGACTCTGGCGCAAGCCCTGATTGCCTGCGACAAAACCGATGGCCTGGCGCAGTTGCTCAACGCTGACCTGCTCCCGAGCGCCCAGGAACACATGGGCGCCCGACGTCGCCATGACCTCGCCATTGGCCTGCTGATTGTTCGACACTGCAATACAAATCGTCGGCAGCCCCATGGCCGCCCGCTCCCAACTGGTGCCACCACCGGCGCCGATAAACAGGTCGGCTTCGGTCATCAGCCGGTAAAAGTCGCTGACAAAACGCTGTAAACGCCAGTTCGGGCGACTGGCCGCCAGCGCCTGCATCTGCTCCCACGCCGGGTTGTCGGCACCGGCGACGAAGTCGACTTCCAGTTCATGGAAATCGGTCAACGCGAGCATCGCATGGTGAGTCTGCCTCGCCGCATCGAAGCCGCCGAAGTTCACCAATACGCGTTTGGCCCAGGGCTTGATGACAATCGCCGGGCAGCAGAACTCGTCTCGCAGCATGGCGAAATGCGGACCAAACAAGGTCTGACATCCCGGGGCAAGCAGCGAAGCATAGGCCTCTGGCGTGCCAGAAAGATTCTGGTTGAGCAGCAGATCGACACTGTAGGTGCGAGTTGCCAGATCATCCACTGCGCCGATCCGTGGTGCCCAGCGACGGGCGGCGGTCTGCCAGTGGTGATCGAGGCCGTAATGGTCGGCAATGATCCAGTCGAACACCGCGTGCTGTTCCAGCGCTTGCCCCAACGCAGCGATGTCCGCCTGCCACGGCAGTATGGCTTCGATGGCCTGTTGCGGGTCTTCATCGGGATAGCGATCCGGCAGCGCGAAGGTTTCAAAGCCTTCAGCGGCGAGACTGTCGAGCCGATGCCCCGGCAACAGGCGACAGGCAAACGCGACGTGCGCGCCCATCTGGCGCAAGGCTCTGGCCAAGGTCAGGCAACGGGCGATGTGGCCGCTGCCAATGGTCGGCGAGGCGTCGGCACGGATCAGCACTCTCATTGCAATTCACCGCCAGCCTTCAGTGCGGCGTACAGGTACTCGGCGCGTTTCCAGTCTTCGAGAGTGTCGATGTCTTGCACCAGATGGCGCGGCAGGATCACCGGCAGGCTCTGCGGCGAATACAACACATCACCGCGCAACCAGGCACTGCTGCGGCCCCAATAGAACTGCCCGGCGTCCTGATAGGCCGGCGGTAAATCCTGGGAGCGAGTGTTACGAAATTCCGGGTACAACGCGCTCAAGGCGCCCTGATCGTCAAGAGTCAGGGCACGCTGCACTGGAAAACCAAAGTCGCACACCGAGAACGCGAACGACTTGTCCGGATGCTGTTCCAGCCGCTCCAGACCCTGTTGCAGAAACCGCGTTTGCAGCAGCGGCGCGGTGGCGTAAATGCAGCAGGCGTAATCAAAGTCGCTGCCCTGTCGATGCAGTTCTTCCAGTGCATGGACAATCACCGCCGCCGTACCGGTGAAATCATCAGCCAGGGTTGCCGGACGCACGAACGGCACCTGCGCACCACTGACTCGGGCCAGCTCGGCGATTTCGTCATCGTCGGTGCTGACCACCACCTGGGCGAACAACCCCGAATCGAGGGCCGCTTGAATTGAACGGGCAATCATCGGCACGCCGTCAAACGGCTTGAGGTTCTTGCGCGGTATGCGTTTGCTGCCACCGCGGGCCGGGATGATGGCGACGTTGCTCAACGGCGTTTTTCCAGAAGAAACCAGGTGATGTCATCCACCGGGAATTGCGAGTCGCGGTGGTAGCCAAACCCGTAATCCACCAGTTGCAAGTCATCATAGCGATCAAGCATTTCACCGGCGAAATCGCGCTTGAACAATTTACCGCTGTTACCGCGATACGACACCTCGACAGGCGACGGGTTGTAGTACTCGCCGATCAGGATATAGCGCCGGCTCAGTTCATACAGCTGCGCATAGGCCGCTGGCAGCAGCTGCGGCGCCAAGTGAATCAGCACGCCTTTGCTCAGGGTCAGGTCAAAGGTGCGTTCGCGGGGGAAATCGAACAACGAACCGTGCCAGATCTGCGCAATCCCCAGCGCCTGCGCCTGGGCAAACGCGCTGGCATTGATCTCTACGCCGAACAGTTCGCACTGCGGCAACAACTGACGCAGCGCCCGCAGATTGTTGCCGGCATTGGTGCCCAACTCCACCAGGCTTTCAATTCGCCCGGCCCGCGTCAACGCCTTGGCAAACAAGGCCAGGTTGGCCGCCACCAAAGGCTGGCCGACGTTGCGGTCGACGTACTGGTTACCGAAGTCGCCTTGCCAGAATTTTTCCTGCTCACTGAGTTCGCGCATCACACATTCCCATCCGCTCATTACTATGGCCTGGTGCTATCCCCGTAGGAGCTGCCGAAGGCTGCTCCTACAGGGCTACGCCGCAACCTTCCAAGATATTTATTCAGTCAGCCGGCGCAGTTGCTCGACCACATAGTCCTGTTGTTCGTCGCTGAGTAACGGAAACAGCGGCAGGCTGATGGCCTCGGCGTAGTAACGCTCGGCCTGCGGGAAATCACCTTCGGCGAAGCCCAGGTCCCGATAGTACGGCTGCAAATGCACCGGAATATAGTGCAGATTCACCCCGACCCCAGCCGCTCGCAAACCTTCAATCACCTGTCGATGACTGAGGTTTATACGATCGAGTTGCAGACGCACCACATACAGATGCCACGCCGACTTGGCCTCGGGCTGAGCGCTGGGCAAGGTCAGCGGCAGGTACGCCAGCAAACGGTCATAACGCGCCGCCAACTCACGCCGGCGCTCGATGAAGTCATCCAGCTTGTTCAACTGCGACAGCCCGAGCGCAGCTTGCAGGTCGGTGATGCGGTAGTTGAAGCCCAGTTCCACCTGCTGGTAGTACCAGGGGCCGTGACTGGGTTCGGTCATTTGCTCGGGGTCGCGGGTCATGCCGTGGCTGCGCAGGCGTTGCAGGCGCTCGGCCAGGTCCCGGCGATTGGTCAGGACCATGCCGCCTTCGGCGCTTGTGATGATCTTCACCGGGTGAAAGCTGAACACCGTCATCGCCGCGAACTCACCACACCCCACCGGGCGCCCGGCATAAGACGCACCCACCGCGTGGGACGCATCCTCGATCACTGTGAAACCATAGCGCTCGGCCAGTTCGGCGATCATGCGCAGGTCGCAGCTCTGCCCGGAGAACGCCACCGCTACCAGCACTTTAGGCAGCGTGCCGTTGTCCTCCGCCGTTTCCAGCTTCGCTTTCAGGGCGTAGGCATCGAGGTTCCAGGTCAGCGGATCGATATCGACAAAGTCCACCTCGGCGCCGCAATAGCGACCGCAATTGGCCGAGGCCAAAAAGGTATTCGGCGTGGTCCACAAGCGGTCGCCCGGCCCGAGGCCCGCTGCCAGGCACGCGATGTGCAACGCTGCAGTGGCATTGCACACCGCCACCGCGTGATCCGCCTGGCAGCGCTGGGCCATCGCCTGTTCAAAACGTTCGATGGTCGGCCCTTGGGTCAACCAGTCGGACTGCAACACCGCGACCACTGCGTCGATATCCGCCTGATCCAGGCTTTGCCGACCGTAAGGAATCATGCCGACAACTCGGCGTGCAACTCGGCGATCTGGTCGACCGAGAGGAAATGCGCATTGGTGTCGGAACGGTACTCGAAGTCCTCGCTCACGCGCCGGCCCTGCTCACCCAAGCCGTCCAGCGCAAAATCAATGTCGACGTGAGTAAAACGAATCGACGGCTCGATGGTGTAGTGGTCCTCAAACTCCAGGGTCATCCGTGCGTCATCGAGCGGTACCATCAATTCATGGAGTTTTTCACCCGGACGAATTCCGACGATCTTGTGCGGCAAAGGCTCAGCCATGCCCCGTGCCAGATCGACGATGCGGATCGACGGGATCTTCGGCACGAAAACCTCTCCACCCTGCATGCGCGCGAAGCTGTCGAGCACGAACTGCACACCGTGATCGAGGGTGATCCAGAAGCGGGTCATGCGCTCGTCGGTAATCGGCAGTTCTTTCGCACCCTCGGCTATCAGCTTGCTGAAGAACGGCACCACCGAGCCACGTGACCCGGCGACATTGCCGTAACGCACCACCGCAAACCGGGTTTGCTGATCACCGGCGATATTGTTCGCCGCGACGAACAGTTTGTCCGAGAGCAGCTTGGTCGCACCGTACAGGTTGATCGGGCTGGCCGCCTTGTCGGTGGACAGCGCAACGACTTTCTTCACACCGTTATCAATGGCGGCGGCGATGATATTTTCCGCGCCGTTGACGTTGGTACGAATGCATTCAGTGGGGTTGTATTCCGCCGCGGGCACCTGTTTCAGGGCCGCGGCATGCACCACGTAATCGACCCCGCGCATCGCCTGACGCAAACGCTCGGCATCGCGCACATCGCCCAGAAAGTAACGCATGCACGGGGCATTAAAGGTTTGCTGCATCTCGTACTGCTTGAGTTCGTCGCGCGAGAACACCACCACCCGCTTGGGTTGGTACTGCTCGAGCAAACGCCGGATGAACATGCGTCCAAACGACCCGGTACCGCCCGAGATGAAAATCGATTTGCCGTTGAACATACCGTGAATCCTTTTACCTGTGCGCCAGACTTAAACCAGCAACCGCGCCCAATCCACACTGGTTGCGTTGCCAAGGGTGAAACCCTTGCCGGTCAGGGCGAGGTTCTTGTTGTAAGCCAGATCGTGCTGGAACGGCCCGGCCCATTTTTCACGCAAGACCGCAAGCGCCTGCGGTGCCTCGGGCAAGGTGCCTGGGTGAATGACCTGCACCTGCGGCGTCCACACCACCAAATAGCCGGCCTGACCGGCTTTCAGGCACAGATCGACATCGCCGTAGGCGTCGGCGAACGCGTGTTCGTCCAGCCCGCCAACCTCATCGAACAACGCTTTGCGGATCATCAGGCACACCGCCGAGACGGCCGAATAATTCTGCTCCAGCACCAGACGATTCAAGTAGCCCTTGGCATCCTTGGACTCGCCAACGAACGCCGAACCGACGCCGTCGTTCATGCCCAGAATCAGCCCAGCCTGAGTCACCTTGGCGTCGCGATCAAGCAGCTTGGCGCCGACCACACCAACTTCCGGGCGCTGGGCCTGATTGAGCAGGGAATCGAGCCAATTCGGGTTGACCACTTCACTGTCCGCCGCCAGCAGCACCAGGTATTCACCCTGAGCCTGCTGACTGGCCTCGTTGTACAACGCCGAGAGGCTGATTCGCTCGTGTGCCCGCAGAACACGGACCTTGTCGCCCGGCCGCCCGAGGCCGTCCAGCCATTGCAGGATGTCCGGAGACTGGCTCGCGTTGTCGGCGATCAGTACTTCGTAACGGGTATAGCGGGTTCGCTGCACAATGCCGGTCAGACAACGTTGCAGCTGCGCCAGATTGTCCTGGCTCGCCACGATGATCGACACCAACGGACGTTCAGTGTGACGGTAGTCGATTTGATAAGTACCCGGCTCGGCAGAGCTGATTTGTGCCTTGTAGCCACGGGTCGCAAGGTGACGGATCAACGCCTGACGCTCGTGTGCATTGTCTTCCAGCACCGGCGCCCGAGCAATCAGCAGCGGTTCGTCCAGATGCGCCAGCCAGGCCAGGCCGCCCTGCTCGATGATGCGCAGCAGCAGGTCGAACTCCAGCGCCTTGCTGAAGTCGGCCTGGTAACCGCCCGCCTCCAAGAGCACATCCTTGCGGATCAGCCAGTGCCGCGCCATCAGCGCCGGCAGGCTTTGCAGCAGGTCGAGGTTGAAGCCCGGGCGGAACACATCGATCAGCGCGCCATTGGCGTCACGCTGAATCTCGTCCGCTGCCACCGCTCGACAGTCGGGCGCGGCGTGCAATTCCAGGCCGGCGCGCAACAGACCGCCAGCGGTGAACTCGTCCCCCGCCTCGGTCAGCAACAACCAGTCGCACGGCGATTGACGGGCGATCTGATTGAGCTTGTCGACATAGTTGGCCTGGGTCACGCAAACAAAGTGCAGCGTGTTGTGCACCGTCGTTGCCGTCAGCGGCTCGCCCGTGGTGAACACCACGATCTTGAAGGCGTGGTTGTGACCTTCCAGCAAACTGTCGAGGGTGATCTGTAGCTTGGCCGCGTCGTTGTCGAGGTCCAGCACCAGAATGCCAAACTGTGGACCACCGTTGTGGGCGGTCAGATAACGCGAGGTCGCAGCGACTTCGTCAGCGTCCGGGGTACGCGCTGCCAGCCACTTGAGCAGGCGACCGGAGCGCATGGCGCCGAACACCTCGTCATTGCCTTGAGTCGATACTGCATCCAGACGCTCGGCCCAGGCGAACATGTCCCGCGCGTCGTCGGCTTCGCCCAGAAGTTCCAACTGCTGCGCCAGGCGCTTGACCACCTGACGGTTGAACGGGTTGCTGCCGTACGCGTGCCCCAGCCGCTCGACGACGCTTTCAGGGGTGTCGTTGTTGCGGGGCCGCATCATGTCTGCCTGCTGGGTCCAGATACCTTCGAGCCCCTGAAGCTGAACGCGGCCGGCCGGCATGGCGTGCAGCAGAAACTCAAACTGGCTCAACAGGTCGAAGAACTTTTGATTGTAGAAAGGCATTTCGACGTATTGCAAAAGCCCGAATCGGCGGTCTGGCCCCTTCTGTACATTGTTCCAGCGCGACTCGAAAATCGGCTCGGCAGTCAACGCCCGACGGTTGCGCAGGCTGTCGGCCATCGCCTCGAAACTGTCCAGTGCCAATTGCCTGGCCTGCTCCGTCTCAAGACCGGTACGGGTGCTCGGCAACGTCGCCAGCAATTGGGCGAATGCTTCACGATCCGCTACCGACTTGGCATCGGCGAGGGTCAGGGTGCTGTAGATCTCGGTGTTGTGCTCCGACTCCAGGTAATTGACCTCGCGCACCACATACGGGATCGGCAGAATTCGCGCCTTAGCCATTGCCAGCATGTAGTACGCATGGCCGATTTCCTGCCATTCGAAGATGGTGTTCTCCGGCATGACCGCGTACCAGTCACGCAACAGCTCAGTGCGGTGAACGGCATAGAACGGCGGGATGTACTGATGCATGAAGTCGATGACACGGTCCTGCGCGCGCTCGGATGAATAGTCCTCACAGACCTTCTTGTCCCGACGGTAGTAGCTCACGCTGTTGGCCAGGGTCAGGTACATCAGGCAATAGCCATGGCACATGCCGTAATCCGGATTCGCTTCCAGGAACGACACCGAAGCGTCGAGGGCCTCATGCACGATGAAGTCATCGTCGGCGGCAAACACCATGTAGGGCGTGGTGACTTGCTGCACGCCGTAGTCGAGCTTGGCCCGAATGCCCCAATAACCGTACTGCGGCAGGTGCTGATAGTCGACCGAGGGGTACACGCCGTCGATGCCATCGGTGACCTGGGTCGAAGAGTCCAGCACCAGAATCCTGCAAGGCAAGGCGCTGTAAAACTTCACCGCCCGGCGCGCAAAGGCCGGGCGGTTGTGGGTGATGAGTACCACCGTCAACAACTCGTTCAATGGTAATCCGCTTTCAGAACCGTACTTGCCTTGCATAGTCTTTCCCCACAACCGGCGTATCGCCCGATGAACTCAACAATGATGTCGTTGCTTAACGAACCCGACGCAGATAGCCGTCCGGCGCCACGGTGATCAGCAGCTTGCTGTGAATCCGCGCATCGATTTCAAAGTCGCGGTTTTCTTCCAGGTAGGCCCAGACAGCAGTTTTCGGGTTATCGCCCTTGCCCCACGGACGATCCGGGAAGGCGTCTTCCGGCATGTCTTCAACCACGGTGTCCATCACCACGCAGTAGCTGCCGACCGAAACCAGCGGCGCATACAGGCGCAACTCTTCAAGCACATGTTCGTGGGTGTGGTTGGAGTCCAGAACGACCAGCACTTTCTTGCCGGCAACCCGTGCACGCACTTCATCAACGATGGCCTGGTCGATACTCGAACCCTGGATCATGCTGATCCGGCGCGCCATCGGGTGGGCTTCAATGGCTTCGCGGTTGTGTTGACGAATGTCGATGTCCACACCCAGCACTTCGCCGTGACCGATCAGTTCCAGCATCGAGGCGTAAAACACCAGGGAGCCGCCATGGGCGATACCCGTTTCGACGATCACATCCGGGCGCAGGTCCCAGATGATTTCCTGCATGGCGACCATATCCTGAGGAAACTGAATAATCGGCCGGCCCATCCAGCTGAAGTTGTAGGTGTATTTGTGTTTGGCCGTGACACCGACCCAGTCCAGCGACTCGGACTGAAGTTTTTTATCCTGCTGCAAGCCTTCGATGTTCTGGCTTACTTCTTCGCGAAACTGCTCATGAGGATTCATGCAAACGCTCCGATACGGGGTGTTGTTAGTTGAAAACCCGACCGTCCTGATAAGGGACAGCCTGGGTCTTGATAATTCGTGCGGGATTGCCAACGACGACGGCATAGTCGGGAACGTCCCGGGTGACCACGGCGCCGGCGCCGACCGTCGCCCAGCGGCCAATCCGCAAACGCGGCAGGATGGTGGCATTGGTGCCGATGAAAGCCCCGTCAGCCACTTCGACACAGCCGGCGATGGCAACGCCGGGCGCCATGAACACGCTATGCCCGATTCGGCCTTCGTGCCCGATCAGGCTGCCGTAGCTGATGCTGCTGTTATCGCCCAGGGACACTTCGGCCTGAATGATCACGCCTTCCTGGAGATAGTTGCCGGTGCCCATGCGCGTCATGCTCAGATCAATGCCGGGGTGCAGGAAATTGCCCAGCGTTCCGCCGGCCTCGATGATCTGCCGTGTCGTCTCGTAACGGGTTTTGGTGTCGCGGGTGATCAGGTTCACGAAGTGCGTGTCCGGGCCTTTCAAGTCGGCCACACGCTCGACCCCACCGATCACCGGCACGCCATGAAACAACGTGCCGTGCTTGGCTGCATCGTTGTCGAGAAAGGCAAACTCCGCGGCAGGACTGGCCCGTTTGACGGAGCCGATCATGCGCACGGCTTCAGGGTTAGCCGCGCCCAACAGGTAGACCTTCACAGCACATTCCTTTGCTGGCAGACCGTGCGAATCACCTCAATCACCCGCTGTTGATCAGCGTCGGTCATGTCGTGGTAACTCGGCAGATTGATCGCCCGTTCCGACAGCGAGAACGCCATCGGCGTGTGCACCGGCTTATCGGCAAACATCGGCAGCGCCGACAATGGCCAGAAAAACACCCGGGCATCGATATCCGCCGCTTGAAAGGCTTCGATCAACAGCTCTCGGGTAATCCCGCTGCTTTCATGGAACACCACGGTGGGCATCCAGTAACCGTTCCTCGAATGCTCCGGTTGCGGGTTCATGGACAGCAACGGGATATCCAGCAGTCCCTGGGCATACCGATCGAAGATCGCGCGTTTTCGGGCGATCAGCTCATCGACACGTTCGATCTGGGCACAACCGATGGCGGCCTGCAGGTTGCTCATCTTGTATTTGAAGCCGATGAAATCCGGCCAGAACTGACGCGTGCTGCCACTGACCCGACCGTGGTTGGAGAGTGTAAGTACCCGCTCGTACAGCGCCTTGTCCGAGGTCACGAAAATCCCGCCTTCCCCGGTGGTCATGGTCTTGGTGCCATGAAAGGAAAAGGCGCCGAAGGCCCCCAACGAACCCGCGGCTTTACCACGCCATTGCGAGCCGATGGCTTCGGCGGCGTCTTCGATGACCGCAATCCCGTGCTCGCGGCCGATCTCCAGCAACGTGTCCAGATCGCACAGGTTGCCATACAAATGCACCGCCACGATGGCTTTGGTCCGTGGCGTAATGGCTCGCCGGACCTGCTCCGGGTCCAGACACCAGCTGTCGGGCAACACGTCGACAAAAACCGGCGTCGCGCCCAGGTAATCAATGGGGGCCGCCGAGGCGATCCAGTTGGTGTTGGCCAGAATCACTTCATCGCCCGGGCCGATCCCCAGTGCGGCCATGCCCATGTGCAAGGCGCCGGTACAGCTGGAGGTCGCGATGGCATAGGGCACGCCCATGTGCTGCGCGAAGGATTTCTCGAAACGTGTGATGTATTCGTAGCAACGCTCGCCCCAGCCATGCTGCACAGCATCCAGCACGTACTTGGCTTCCAGCTCGCCCACACTGGGCTTGGTGTAGTGAATTCGGCTCATCTGAAGCTCAACTCCGGAATGGCGACGACAAAACGCGCGCCCCAACTGCGGACAACCGCGTATTGCTGGGTGATCTCGTCCAGCAGGTTCCATGGCAGCACCAGAACGTAGTCCGGTTTCTCGATTTCAATCCGCTCGGGAGCGACCACCGGAATACGACTGCCCGGCAAGAACTTGCCTTGCTTGTGCGGGTTGGCATCCGCCACCCAGGCCAGCAGGTCTGGCTTGACGCCGGCATAGTTGAGCAAGGTGTTGCCTTTGGCGGCGGCGCCATAACCGACCACGCGTTTGCCTTCGGCCTTGGCCTGCAAGAGGAAACGCAACAGTCCGTGTTTGATCTGCTCCGCGGCCGGGGCCAGGGTCGCGTAGTAGGCAGGGGTTTTCACACCGGCCGCCTGCTCGACCTGCAACTGTTGTTGCACCGCAGGCGTCACTTCACGACGCACACCCTCGGCACGCTGCACGAACACCCGCAGTGAGCCGCCATGGGTCGGCAGCTCGCTGACATCGAAAACTTCCAGGCCATTGCGCTCGCACAAACGCTGTACGGCGGTCAGCGACAGATAGGAATAGTGTTCGTGGTAAAGGGTGTCGAACTGCTGTCCGGCCATCAGCGTCAGTAGCTGCGGAAACTCGAACGTCGCCACGCCCGCGGGCTTGAGCAGCGTCGCGAAACCGCTGAGGAAATCATTGATGTCCGGCACATGCGCCAGCACATTGTTGGCGGCCATCAGGTCTGCGCCCCAGCCCTCGCTCAGCAATTGCGAGGCCGTGTCGCGACCGAAGAACAGCTCGCGTATGTCCAGGCCTTTTTCCCGCGCGGCCTGAGCGGTACTGCGGGTCGGCTCGACGCCGAGGCAACGGATACCGCGCTGCGCCACGTACTGCAGCAAGTAGCCATCGTTGGCGGCAATTTCCACCACACGACTGTCGGCGGTCAGCCCGAAACGCTCGACCATCTCGGCCACATACCGCTCGGCATGGGCCAGCCAGGTGCTGGAAAAGGAACTGAAGTACGCATAGTCAGCATCGAACAGGCTGTCAGCGCTGGTGTAGTCCTCGGTCTGCACCAGCCAGCATTCCTGGCAGACCGCGACTTTCAACGGGACCCATTGCTCGGCCTGCTCCAACTGCTCGGCCCGCAGGTACGCGTTGGACGGCGGCGAGGTGCCCAGATCGATCAACGGCAACACCAACGGGGTGCCGCAACCTCGGCAGTTCATAGACGCACTCCAGGGAAATGGTCATCAAGCCAGGGATGGGCGGCATCCCGGGTCGACAGATTTTTGACAGGCTCGGGCCAGGCAATCGCCAGGCGCGGATCGAGCACCGACAGGCCGCCTTCGTGATCCGGGGCGTAATCGGCGCTGTGCAAATAAAGCAGCTCGGCATCGTCGCTCAGGGTCTGAAAGCCGTGGGCGAAGCCTGCGGGAATCAACAGGCTGCGACCGTTACCGGCGCACAGGTGCTCGGCGTGCCACTGCAAAAAGGTCGCCGAGTCCGGTCGCAGATCGACCGCGATGTCCCAGACTTCACCGCGCAGGCAGGTGATCAGTTTGGCTTCCGGTGCCTGGGCATTCTGATAATGCAAACCGCGCACGCTGCCGCGCTCACGGGTGCAGGACTGGTTGATCTGACGGATATGGAACGGCTCGCCAAAGGCGTTCAGGCTGCCCTCGCAGAACAGTCGGGCGAAGTGCCCGCGCTGATCTTCATGGCGTTTGTGCTGAACACTGAACAGGCCCTGGAGTGGCAATGCACTGATGCAGAATTCGCTCACCGCAGCCCCCGATACAGGTTCAGTTGGTTCAAGGTGATGGCACGCATGTCGTCGCCATTTTCCCAGGCCAGGTGCCAATCCAGGGTGTGCGTCAAACAGTCTTGCAACGACCAGCGCGGTTGCCATGCCAACAACTGACGGGCGCGACTGCTGTCCAGGCGCAACAGGCCGGCCTCATGCAACTCACTCGGTTCGACGCGCAAACCTCGCGCGTGCGGCCAGCGTTTGGAGAGCAGTTCAACCACTTCCCCGACGCTGCACATGTCGCCTTCACTCGGTCCGAAGTTCCACGCGCCGGCGAACTGCGGGCCGTGCTCATACAGGCCCGCCGCCAGTTGCAGGTAACCGGCCAGGGGCTCCAGCGCGTGCTGCCAAGGGCGTACGGCTTGTGGATAACGCAGGGTCACCGGTTCATTCGCCGACCACGCCCTGAGCACATCGGGAATCAGCCGTTCCGGGGCGAAATCACCGCCACCGAGCACATTCCCGGCCCGCGCCGTGGCCAATGCCAGACCATGCTCGGCATGCCGCTCGGCAGGGAAAAACGAGGCCGCGTACGACTGCGCCAACAACTCGCAGCACGCTTTGCTGCTGCTGTAAGGATCATGGCCGCCAAGGGCTTCGTTCTCGCGATAGGGCCACAGCCATTCCTGATTGGCGTAGACCTTGTCGGTGGTCACCAGCACGCAGGCGCGCACCCCGCCAACCTGGCGAATGGCTTCCAGCAGATTGAGCGTGCCCATGACGTTGCTCGAGTAAGTCCCGAGCGGGTCACGGTAGCCTTCGCGCACCAGCGGTTGCGCCGCCAGATGCAGGACGATTTCTGGCTGAACCTCGGCGATCAGTTCCAGCAACGCCCCCAAGTCACGCAAGTCACCGCGCTGATCGTTGATGCCTTCAGCAACGCGCGCCAGATCGAACAAACTCGGTTCGGTGGACGGGTCCAGCGCGAATCCGCTGACCTCAGCGCCCAGGCTTTGCAACCACAGTGTCAACCAACTGCCTTTGAAACCGGTGTGACCGGTGACCAGTACCCGCTTGCCGCGCCAGAATTGCGAACTCAGTCCCACTGCTTCCATGGGGCCTCCCCGCTCTGCCACAGGTGCTCCAGATGGTTCTTGTCACGCAGGGTGTCCATCGGGTGCCAGAAACCATCGTGCTGGAAGGCGTTCAGTTGCCCCTCGGCCGCCAGGGTCATCAACGGCTCGGACTCCCAGACCGTCTCGTCGGCTTTGATCAGCGACAGCACTTTGGGTGACAGGACAAAGAAGCCACCGTTGATCCAGCCACCATCACCGCGTGGCTTTTCGGTAAAGCCACGCACCAGATGACCGTCGCGTTCCAGTGCGCCGTAACGTCCGGGCGGCTGCACCGCCGTGACGGTGGCCAGCTTGCCGCTGCTCAAGTGGAAATCCACCAGTGCGCCAATATTCAGGTCCGAAACGCCATCGCCATAGGTAAAGCAGAACGCTTCCTGGTCTTCCAGGTAGCGGCTGGCGCGACGCAAACGGCCGCCGGTCATGGTCTCTTCGCCGGTGTCGATCAACGTGACACGCCAAGGCTCGCTGTAGTTCTGGTGAACGTCCATGCGGTTGTTGGACATGTCGAACGTGACGTCAGAGGTATGCAGGAAGTAGTTGGCGAAGAAGTCCTTGATCGCGTAGCCCTTGTAGCCCAGGCAGATCACGAAGTCGTGAATTCCGTGTGCGGAATACTGCTTCATGATGTGCCAGAGAATTGGCTTGCCGCCGATCTCGATCATCGGCTTGGGCTTGAGGTGCGACTCTTCGCTGATCCGCGTGCCCAGGCCACCCGCCAGAATAACTGCCTTCATCTTGTCCCCTCTTGTTCGTCACAGGGCCAGCCCAAGCCCTACAAGGCTTTGCGACCGTCTGGATAAATCGTATGAGGCTGCACCCATCACCTTCCGGCTGCACCGCACATGCTCGATTTATGGCGATTTTCAGGGGGACTTGCAGGAAACGCGCCAGCTGGCGCTGACACGGGAACGGGCGTAGGAGCTGCCGAAGGCTGCGATCTTTTCAATAACACAATCAAAAGATCGCAGCCTTCGGCAGCTCCTACGAAGGTAAGCGGACGTCAGTCGGCCAACCAGCCATTTTCCCAGTACCGCACGTTATCCCCGCGCAGCATGTAGTCGCGCAGCACCGCTTCGCGCAGCTCATCGCCCATGCGGTAGCTGGCATCCGGGTCGGCCAGGTGCATGCGGATGGCTTGCAACCACTCATCGGTGCTGTTGCTGACAACCCGAGTGCACGGCAGATAACCCCGATACGCCTCGGTATCGGTACACACCACCGGGTAGCCGCAGGCGCCGTACTCCAGCAGACGCAGGTTGCTCTTGCAGTCGTTGAAGATATGAAACTCCAACGGTGCCAGCGCCAGGTCCAGGTTCAGACTGGCCAGTTTTGCCGGGTAGACACTGAGGTCAATCACGCCATGGAACTCGTGCATGTAAGGGCGCAACTCTTCGGGACACATGCCGAAGAACACCCAATCCACCTCGTTGGCCAGTTCGCGAACGACGTCGGCAATGATCGCCAGGTCGCCCGAGTGACTGGTACCGCCGCCCCAGCCAACCCGTGGTTTTTTCGAGGTGCGGCGCTGACTGCGCAGGCCATCCCAAAGATGAGTCGCGAGCATGTTCGGCACGACCCGAATGTCGTGATGCATCGACGACAACGCATCGGCCAGTGGTTGAGTCGAAACCACCACCCGATCGCACAGGCCGATGCCGCGACGGACCAGACGCTCCATCTCGACGTTGTCCGGCATATTGCGAATGTGCGCGTTCTTCTTCGGCGCCTTGATGACATAGTCATCCAGTTCGTAAATCAGTCGGGCGTTGGTATAGGGCTTGAAGGCGGCGATCTCGTTGATCGGCCCTTCACTGTAGCGCCCCTGCAAAATGATCACGTCCGGCGACTCACGCTCGATCTCGATGATCGACGGCAGGTCGTAATAGACTCGCCCGGTCGCCCGGCCGGCCTTCTCCAACTCGACCAGCGGCTGGATCGCCCGATAGTGACCTACCGCCGAGGAATTGACCGGCAACGCCATGACCTTCGGTAACTGGCGAACGGAAAACGGGCTCCAGCCGGTGCGCAAGCCTGGCTCCAGACTGTAACTGGAACCGCCCAGCGTATTCAGCATCAGGTTCGGGTTGTATGCCGGGTCGCGGGCGATGATGGGCAGCCAGCGCCGGTAGAACGTTTCCTGCTCCTGCGTGCGCTGCGCCAGCTCGGCCTTGCCCGGTACCGCCGCAGGCTGTGTCCCGAGGGCCAACTGGGCGTACGGCGTCCACACCACCAGGTAGCCGTTTTGACGGACCCGCAAACACAGGTCCACATCGTTGAGGGTCAAGGCAAAATCCTCTGCCTGAAGCCCACCGACACGCTCGAACACTGCCTTGCGCACCATCAGGCAATCGGCACCCACAGCGCTCAAATCCTGAACCACCTGCAAACGATGCATGTAACCGGCGGCGTTCAGCGAGTCAGCAAAAAACGGCGAACCGGCCGGCCCTTGCAGCCCGAGAATCAGCCCGGCATGCAGCACGCAACCGTCGGGATTGAACAGCTTGGCTCCCACAACACCGACTTCTGGACGCTGCGCATGGTTGAGCAGCTCATCCAGCCAGTCCGCACGGGTGACCACCACATACGGGTCGAGCATCAGCAGGTATTCACCACGGGCCTGTTGCGCCGCGAAGTTGCGCGTCGCCGCGACATTACCCTGCTGCGGATACGTCAGTACCCGTAACCGGTCACTGCCCAACTGCGCCATGGCGCTCAGCCACTCAAGCGTCTGCGCAGACTCACTGCCGTTGTCGACCAACAGCAACTCGTACTCGCTATAAGCGGTTTTCTCCAACAGGCTTTCGGCACACCGCTGCAGCACGGCCAACTGGTCTTTGCAGACAATGATGATCGACACCAATGGCCGCTCCGCGTGCCGGTAATCGACACGATTGAGCAAGGTAAAACTGCCCTGACGAATCTCATGGGCAACGCCCAAACGCTGAAGATGCGCCTCCAGCACCTGCGGGTTGAGCTCAATGACTTCGGGCAGTGCCAGCCACTGCGAGAGGCCAAGCGTCGACTCCAGCATCACTTCGGCAATATGTTCGACGACCTTGATGCCGTCATCCTCGACCATGCGCCACAGCATATCGTGAGGCGCCAGCTCGCCGAAGGAGGAATTGAAGCCGCCCAGCGCCAAAAAGCGCTCACGCTGAAACGCCAGGGATCGCCCGACGTAGGGATAACTGCGCATCAGGTCCAGGTTGAAATCCGGCTTGAAGACCGGGTCTGCCGACTCACCGTCGCGCAACCCGCCTTCATCGCCATACACACACAACGCACTCGGTGACGCACTGATGCGCTCGGCCAGCAACAACAGCGTCGGCTCCACCAGACGATCGCCGGCACGCAGCACGTAGAACCAGTCAACCCCATCGAGTTGCGCGAGCAAGGCGTTGAGCTGCTCATACAGATCATCCTGCAACGGCAAGTTGAACACCCGCTCATCGAGCTGCGCTTCGGTACACGCACTGGACAACACCAGGATCAGTTCTGGCGCATAGAGCTGCCCGGCAAGGCTTTTAAGGGTGAGATCCAGACTGGCACGACTGGACTGGTCATCAATGATGATCGGGACGATTTTCGGCTGTCGCGGCCAACCGGCCAGGGTTTCCGGCAACAGACGTCGCTGAGTCTCGCTGAGCGTGCGACACGCCAGCCATTGCGCGTAAAGCTGGGGAAAACTCTCACTGGCGATGCCAATCCGATATTCCTGGTTGGCCTGGCGAGTGCCCAGCGTTCGACTCAGGGGCAACTCATCCCAGACTCGCGGCGACTCCTCGGCCCGGCTCAACGGCAGGTAACGAACCCAACCTGCGGCAGGTGCGCCCTCGCCACCTCGAACCTTGAGCATCTGCACCAGCCAGTGTTTTTCCAGCTCTGCCGCGTCTTTCATCGGCTGCTGACGAATCAAACGCTCTGGATGCAAGCGCTCGACACTCAACACGTAGTTGAGCTGCGCCATGTTGCCCCGACGCATCAGGCAGATATACAAGGCCAGATCGAGCGACGCGACAAAGCAATGGCCAGGCTGCGTCAAGGCAGGCATCAGCTCCTGCACATCCTTGCGGCGGAACAGCGCACTGCTGAAACCACCGATGAAGTTGACCGGGAAGCTCTCGAAAATCGCCAGCAGGTCATCGCCCTTGAATATCCCGCACACCGGCGACAGCGTGCTGTTCTCCAGGCGCGACGGCAAGGGGTGATCGTCAGCATCCCAGAACACCCGCTGGGCCAGCACCAGATTGATATCCGCCTGCTCGCTCAGGACCTGCGCCTGGCGCTCGATACACGCAGGAGATAGCTGATCGTCATCGCAGAGGAACTTGATGTACTCGCCCTTTGCCTCATCCAGACACGTCAGCAGATTGCCGACAAACCCCAGTGTCTGTGGGTTTCGTACATACCGCACGCGCTCTGCTGCATCGCCCGTCAGCGACTCGACAACCTGCTGGATCTCATCGCCGCGACTGTCGTCGCACACAATGATTTCGAGGTTGGCGTATTGCTGGATCAGGGCACTGCGCAGGGCTTGGGCGAAGAAGCGTGGATTGAAGGCGGGAATGACGAGGCTGACTAACGGGACTGGATTCACGGCGGGGCTCTCAAGCGGCGGACGCTCACCCGGTCGGGTGAGCCCCTGAAACCGCTGAAAAAAGGCGATTGGTATTCGGCGATTTACGGCCGGGCGCTGTCGCGCCAGGCCCCCTTAAATCTTGTTGAACAGACCCAGCTGACTGATTTTGCTGAACGCCAGTTGCGCGGCCTGCAACATGGTTTGCTGCAATGTCAGACGGGTCATGACCGCCGCCGGGTCAGAGTCGCGAATGGCCGACTGGCTGGCCGTATTGGCAAGGCCCAGGCTCTGGTTGGTTGCCGTCTGATCATCCAGCGCCTGACCGCGCACACCCACGGCAGTGACTGCCGACCCCACCTGCGCCTGCGCAGTGTCCAGGTTGCCAATGCCCGACGCGACGGCGGCCTGCATTTTTTGCAAGGCCACAGCGTTGTTATCTGCCGGGGTAGTCAACGCCGTACGCAACTGGCTCAGGGTGTCCAGAACGTTCTGGGTCTGGTGGTCATTGGGCTGGACAACAAACTGATCGCCCGCTGCCGGAGTACCGCCGAGCGTGAAAGTGACCCCTGCCGCTGTCGCCGTAGAGCCCGCCATGGTGCCCGAGGACACCGGCTTGCTGTTAGCCGTGATCGGCGATGCATACAGATCGTAAGCGGTGGCACTGGTGAACTTGAGGATCGCCCCGCCCGTCGGGAAGGTGCTGTCATAGGCAGTCGCGTTGGTCTGGGTCGCGCCGGAGATCACTGCCGTGGACGGGTTGCCCGGGCTACGCGACGTGTTGATGGTGTCCGGCTGGACCGTCAACTGGAAGCTGTGGCCGGCAATCACTGTGTCCGGAACGGTATCGCCAGACTTCAGATTGATGTTCAGCGTCAGGTCCACGCCGCGGAAACTGACCGTCTGGTTAGACGCGTCTTTATTGCTGATCACACCGTTCTGGCTGGCCTCGGCGGTGACATCGGTACCCGACGCATCGGTGATCTGCAGCTGCGTGCTGCTGACAAAATTCACGGTGTAAGGCTGACCTGCGGCGAACTTGGAGTCGAACGTTGCGCTATTGCTGATCTGACCATTGGACAGCGTCACGCGACCGTCATCCACCGCGGGTGCAGTCATGGTGGTCAGTGAGCGAGTGGTATTGGCCGCCTTCTGAAAGGCATCCCAACCGGTGATGTTGCTGGCAACCGACATGGAGTCGCCGATGGCCAGGTTCACTTCGGACTGATCACCGTTGTAGCTGTAGCTGCCATCGGAGTTTGCCGTGTACGGAGGCGTGCTGGTTTTGGAGCCGCCGAACAGGTAGTTGCCGTTGGCATCCTGACTGTTCATGAGGCCCAGCACCTGGTCCTGGATCTGCCCCAATTCCTGGGCCGCGGCCCCACGATCGGCATCGGTTTGCGTGCCGTTGCTGGCACTCAACGTCAGCTCCTTGGCCCTCTGCAAGGCGGTACCAATGGCGCTCAAGGCGGTTTCGGCCTGGCTGTACGAGCCCTTGAGGTTGCTGATGTTGCCAGCGTACTGATCCAGCATCGAACTCTGTTGCCCGAGCTGAATCAAGCGCGCAGCACCAATCGGATCATCGGCTGCGGTGTTGACCTTGGTCAGACTGCTCGCTTCGGCGCTGGTCTGCAGTGCGTTGCTGTAGTTACGCTGATAGTTGGCAGCGGTCGTTTCGTAATACTGGGCGGTAGAAATGCGCATGAATTACGACTCCTTAAAGACTGTTGATCAGCGTGCTGAAGGTTTCCTGCGCAGCCTTGATGATCTGCGATGAGGCTGTGTAGTACTGCTGGTATTTCACCAAATTGGCGGATTCTTCATCGAGGTTGACACCCGACAGGGCATCGCGAGCACTCTTGGCGCCAGTCAGAATCACCGTGGCGGCACTGCTGTCAGACTTGGCCTGAGCCGCCTGGGCACCGACGTTGGAAACCAGTTTGCCGTAGGCATCCGAAATGCTGACGCCTTTGCTCACCGAGCCGGTTTCCACCGTCTGCTTGGTCTGCAAGCCGACCAGCGCTGTCCCGTTGCGGTTGTCCGAAGAGTTGGCACCGGTCAACGAAATACTGAAGCTTTCACCCGAAGCAGGCGAGCCACTGACGGTGGTTTGAATCGAGAACGTCTTCTGTACGCCCGCGCCATCCAGGATCGGGGCACCCGTGCCATCGACCATATTCACTTGCAGGTTCAGGGTATTGCTTTGGCCAGGAACGATCGTGCCCGCCCCCATGCTGACGCCCTTGGCATCGTAAAGCTTATAACCCTGGGTCCCGGCAGCCGCAGGATCGAACACCACTTTGACCGGTGTCGAATACTGGAGCCCGGTTTGCAGGTCGGCATTGGCCGCCGGGTTGTAGATGTCCAGGGTGCTGGTCAACGTTGGCTGGGTGTAGGTGCCTTTGTTGTTGGCGCTGGCAACACCGCTCAGAGGTGCTGCCGCGGCAAGCGTCTTCGGGTCAGTGATCACCGTCTGGATGTCACTGGCACCGCTGCGGGTCGGCGTCACCTTGAAGGTGTCGCCGGCGCTCATCGCGCCGCCGCCATTGAGTGCCATGCTGAAGCCGTCGATCACCGGTGCCGGTGTCGTGGTGGTGCTGAAGGCACCCATGGCGGTGCCATCGGAGCGCGTGACGCTGTAGTTCGTGGCGCTGCTGAAAGTCACCTGGTAATCGTTGGTGGTCAGCTTGCCCGTGTCGCTGATGGTGACGTTGAGGTTACCGGAACCGGCGCTGTTACCTGCCTGGGCAATGCTGCGCTGAGAGATCAGCGTGGCACTGTTGATATTGCTGAAGATCGCCGAACCGAAGGCGCCGTTCCGGTCGATGCCCTGGGCCTGCTGCTGGTTCATCTGATCGGCGGTGGCCAGCGCCACGCGTCCCAGCTCATTCGTTGCCGGGTTGAGCACGTCGCTGCGATAACTCAGCAAGCCACCGATCTGCCCGGTCGTCACCACCGACGTAATATCGATGACGCTCGAGCCACGGTTCAGCTGGAGCGCCGACTGACTCGGGTCAGTCTTGCTCGGTACGGTTTCCAGGGTGTTGGTGGTACTGCCCATCACCAGCGGCTGGCCGCTGCCGATGTAGACGTCGTAGTTGGTGCCGCGCTCGACAACCTGAGCACCCACCAGATCGGACAGCTGACGAACCGCCTCGTTGCGCTTGTCGAGCAGGTCGCTCGGCCCACTGCTGTTGCTGGCGTTGTTGCTCGACACTTGAGAAATTTGCTGATTGTACTGGGCGATCGAGCTCGCCAGCTTATTCACCTGAGACGCCATGTCCGACAGGTTGGAGTTGATGCCGGTGTTCTGGTCGCTCAACTGCTTGGAAATCGAGTTGAAGCGATCGCTCAGGGCCTTGGCATTGGTGATCACCGACTGGCGGGACGCATCATCGGAAGGCGTGGTCGCGACCGCTTGCAGGGACGTAAAGAACTTCTGCAGCGAGCTACTGAGGCCGGTGCCACTGTCGGACAGCAGCGTGTCAGTCGGCGTGACCTTCCCCAGGTAGGACGATGCCTGACCGTTAAGCGAGGTGGTGGTCTGCAACTGGGTGTCCAGGTAGGCGCTATACACCCGGCGTACGTCCGCCAGGGTCGTGCCCGTGCCGATGAATATGTTGTTGCCGTACTGAATCGAGGAGTTGCTGGTCTGTACGGTTTGCTGACGCGAGTAGCCGGCCGTGTCAACGTTGGCAATGTTGTTGCCGGTCACCGCCAACGACGATGAGGCCGCATTCAACCCCGACATCCCGATATTGAGCAAACTCATGGTTCAGACCTTATACCTTATGCCTATAAAGGCGTCGTGGAAGAGCCCGCCGCAGCGTAGTTCTGGTAACTCTTCATCTGTTTGGCAATCTGCGAAATCTTGCTGGCGTAGTTCGGGTCGGTTGCATACCCGGCCTTTTGCAACTCGCGTACAAACTGTTCTGGGTTATCGGCCGACTTCACAACATCTTGATAGCGATTGTTGCTTTGCAACAACGTCACCAGGTCATGGAAGCTGTCCTTGTAAGAGTCATAGGAGCGGAACTCGGCCGTCTCCTTGACCATCGCGCCATTCCTGAATTCGCTGGTGATTGCCCGCGCCGAATCGCCCTGCCAACTGCTGCCGGCCTTGATGCCGAACAGGTTGTGACTGCTGCTGCCATCCTGGGCGCGCATGACCGATTTGCCGTAGCCGGTTTCCAGGGCCGCCTGGGCCACCAGATAACGCGGATCGACGCCAATGCGGTCGGCGGCTTCTTTGGCCAGCGGCATCATGGTGTTGACGAATTCGTCGGCAGAGCTGAAGGCTTTCTTCGCCGGCGCCAGTGGTATTTGAGCCATGGCACGGCCATAAATCTGCATGCCCCCGCTCGATGCCGAATCCGTTTGCGAGGCCAGCCAATCGCCGTTGTACAGGGGGCCGGAAGCGGTCCTGGTGTCCTGAGGCAATTGGACTTTGTCGAGCGCCGTCGCAGTGGTCGCAACGGTCGTCGACGCCGACGGCACCAGACCGGCAAGCAAGCGGTCCGTGAGTTTCGGCGGCAGTGCCAGACGCCGCTGGTTGAGCAGCGCCACGTCATGACTGTGATCAGCCGTTGACAGCGGCGCCTTGACCGACCGCGACGCCCACAACGGACGCTCGCCATTCAGTCGCGACAACGACCCATTGGTGCCCACCGTGCCGGCAGCCACTGGCGTCGACACTGCCGCTTTCGCCGCTTCCTGCTTGGCGGCGGACATCGCCGCCGCCTCGCCCGGAGCCAGCGGTTTGTTCTTCGACATCTGACGCATCAGCACGTCGGCCAGACCGATACCATGACCCTGACGGGACATGGAAACCGCCAGCTGCTGGTCGTACATTTCCTGGTACTGCTTGGCTGCCGGCGTGTTCAGCGGATTGTCCTTGCCCAGCGTTTCGGTGGCCGAGCGCATGGACTTGAACATCTCGCTGAGGAACAGCGATTCGAACTCCTGCGCCACTTTGCGCATGTTCGCATCACTGTTCTTGTCACCGACCTTGAGCTGGTTAAGCCGGTTCAGGTCCGAGTACGAACCCGAATCGCCGCTGCTGACCAACCCGCTCTTGTGAAGATCCATGTTCGCCATATCAAATCACGATCAGATCGGCTTGCAGTGCGCCAGCCTGCTTCAACGCTTCGAGGATCGCCATCAAGTCACCTGGCGCCGCGCCGACCTGATTCACCGCACGGACAATCTCGTCCAGCGTGGTGCCAGGACCGAACTTGAACATCGGTTTGGCTTCTTGCTGAGCATTGACCCGGGAACGTGGCACGACTGCCGTCTGACCATTGGACAAAGGCCCTGGCTGACTGACAATCGGGTCTTCGGTGATGGTCACGGTCAGGCTGCCGTGAGTGACGGCGGCCGGTGAAACCTTGACGTTCTGACCGATCACGATGGTGCCGGTCCGCGAGTTGATGATGACCTTGGCCACCGCCTGCCCCGGATCGACTTCGAGGTTTTCGAGCATCGACAGGTAGTCGACACGCTGGCTCGGATCGAGCGGCGCGGTGACGCGGATCGAGCCGCCGTCGATGGCCTGCGCCACGCCAGGGCCGAGCATGTTGTTGATCTTGTCGACGACGCGCTTGGCGGTGGTGAAGTCGGAGCGGTTGAGGTTCAGGGTCAGGCTGTTGCCCTGGTTGAAACCGCTCGGCACCGAACGCTCGACCGAAGCACCGCCCGGAATGCGACCAGCCGACGGAACGTTGACGGTGATCTTCGAACCGTCACGACCCTCAGCATCAAAACCGCCAACCACCAGGTTGCCCTGAGCGACCGCATAAACGTTGCCGTCGATACCTTTGAGCGGCGTCAGCAGCAAGGTGCCGCCGCGCAGACTCTT
This sequence comes from Pseudomonas sp. GW822-FHT02D10, assembly GCF_058802345.1. NCBI lineage: Bacteria > Pseudomonadati > Pseudomonadota > Gammaproteobacteria > Pseudomonadales > Pseudomonadaceae > Pseudomonas > Pseudomonas sp. GW822-FHT02D10. The sequence continues at coordinate 9,938 of NZ_JBXAOB010000023.1, read as the reverse complement.
GGAGTTACCGATCGAGGACACGGTGATGTCGACCTGCTGACCCGGCTTGGCGAACGCCGGCAAGTCGGCACTGATCGACACCGCCGCGACGTTCTTCAACTGCACGTTGCCCGAACCCGCCGGCACCTTGATGCCAAACTGCGAGAGCATGTTGTTGAAGGTCTGCAGGGTGAACGGGGTTTGCGTGGTCTGGTCACCCGTGCCGTTAAGCCCGACGACCAGGCCGTAGCCGATCAATTGGTTGGAACGCACGCCCGAAATACTGGCGATGTCCTTCAACCGCTCGGCCTGAACGCCGAAGGAGGTGGACAGCAACAACATGGCCGCCATCAGGTGCTTGAAATTAAACATGAGTCGTTTCATCACCTAGAAAGGGAACAACGGGCTTAAGAAGAAACGGTCGAACCAGCCTGGCTGACTCGCATCGGCAAACGAACCGGTACCCGAATAGGTGATGCGCGCATCAGCGATACGAGTCGACGGCACCGTGTTATCGGTAGCGATATCATCCGCCCGGACCAGACCGGCAATACGCACCAGTTCATCGCCGGTATTGAGGGTCATCCACTTCTCGCCACGCACGGCAATGATGCCGTTGGGCAACACGTCGGCAACGGTGACGGTGATCGAGCCGGTCAGGCTGTTGCCCTGCCCGGCCTTGCTGTCACCCTTGGTTGCGCGGTCACCGCTGTAATTGGCACTCAGACTCAGAGGACTGTTGGTGGCCGGGGTACCACCGAACAACGAGGTGAGACCGAGTCCGGTCTTGCTGGTCTTGTCCACCTGGGAGTTGGCGTTTTTACTGGCCTGGGTCTTCTCGTTCAGGGTGATGGTGATGATGTCACCGACCCGGAAAGCCTTGCGGTCGCTGTACAGGTTCTGCTCGAAACCGGCCTGATAGATCGAGCCATTGTTCGCCGCCGCCGGCAATGGAGTACGAGGCAACACGGGCGCGTAGTACGGGTCATTGGGCTTCGGCGTCGGGCCGACGCAGCCCGCGAGCACGGCGAACCCACTCAGTGCGAGAACAGATACAAAGCGATTCATGACCCTACCTCACGGTGTTGCAGGCGACCTCATGCCGCCCCACAGACTTGATTACAGATTTTGCGCGACGAACGAGAGCATCTGGTCGGCGGTGGAGATCACCTTGGAGTTCATCTCGTAGGCGCGCTGAGTGGTGATCATGTTGACCATCTCTTCAACGGTGCTGACGTTGGAGGTTTCCAGGGTGTTCTGCAGCGTGGTGCCGAGACCGTTCAGGCCCGGGGTGCCGACTTGCGGCGCACCACTGGCAGCGGTTTCCTGGAACAGGTTGTTACCCATGGACTGCAGGCCCGCCGGGTTGATGAAGTCGGCGGTTTGCAGATTGCCGATCACCTGCGCGGCGGCGTTGCCCGGAATGGTCACCGACACCGTACCGTCACGACCGACCGTGAAGGTCTGCGCATTGTTCGGAATGACGATGGCCGGTTCCAGGGCGAAGCCGCTGGCATTGACGATCTGGCCGTTGGCGTTCAGGTGAAACGTACCGTCACGGGTGTAGGCGGTAGTGCCATCGGGCTGCAGAATCTGGAAGAAACCGCGACCATCGACCGCCATGTCCAGCGGTTGGTCGGTGGTTTGCAGGCTACCGGCGGTGAAGTTTTTCTGAGTGCCGACAATACGCACACCGGTACCCAATTGCAGACCCGACGGCAGTGCGCTGTCCTGAGTCGACTGGGCGCCTGGTTGACGCTTGATCTGGTACAACAAGTCCTGGAACTCGGCACGGTCACGCTTGAAACCCGTGGTCGACACGTTCGCCAGGTTGTTGGAAATAGTCGTCAGGTTGGTGTCCTGGGCGGACAGACCTGTTTTGGCAACCCATAAAGCCGGAAGCATTCGATTCTCCTCGTGCGCCTGTTTTACGGCGCGACGTTCTGATAATTAGCTGATCTGCAAGACCCGAGCCATGGCCTGGTCGTCGTCTTTGGCGGTGTTCATCATCTTGATGTGCAGCTCGAATTGCTTGGACAAGGCCAACACCGAGGTCATCTCTTCAACGGCGTTGACGTTGCTCGACTGAAGGAAACCCGACACCAGTTGCACGTTGGCGTCGGCCGGTGCCGGCTTGCCATCCGCGGTCTGGATCGTGCCGTCCAGCCCCTTGGTCATGTTCTTGATGTCCGGGTTGACCAGCTTGATGCGGTCGACCTCGGCCATGACGCGCGGACCTTCGCCCATCGCTCGAATACTGATCGTGCCGTCCTGACCCACTTCGATTTTCTGTTCTGGTGGCACCGCAATCGGACCCGCGTTACCCATGACTGGCATGCCGTTGCCGGCGCGCAACACGCCCAGGGCGTCGACATTCAGGCTGCCAGTGCGCACATAGCTTTCGCCGCCATTGGGATTCTGCACGGCAATCCAACCGTTGCCAGTGACGGCCACATCGAGGTCGCGACCGGTTTCAATCATCGCGCCAGGAGAGAAGTCGGTGGCCGGACGTTCGGTCAAGGCAAACGCTCGCGCCGGAAAGCTGTCACCAAACACCGGCATCGACCGCGCCTGCTCCAGGTCCTTTTGAAAACCGTTGGTGGAGATGTTCGCCAGGTTGTTGGCATGAGCCTTTTGCGCCAGTGCGTTCTGGCTGGCGCCGGTCATTGCCACATAAAGGTACTTGTCCACAGTCTTTCCTCTGCATGTCGGACGTTTGCCGCCCACCGCTGTACTGCTGAGCCTCAAGCAATTTGCAGACCAACTCCCACACAGGGCTTCGCAGCCCTCTAAACAAAGGACTTGAGAGGAATCAGAGGAAAATGGGCAATTGTGTCAAAGACGAAAAACCGGCGCGGTTATGCCGTTTGGCGGCAACGCTTGACCTTGGGCAGCGGCCACTACCGCCATCGCGAGCAAGCTCGCTCCCACAGGGTTATGGAATGCTCACAAATTATGCGGCCACTGAAGACTCATGTGGGAGCGAGCCGGCTCCGGGCGGCGATCCGACGATGACACCAGCATAAACACAGCGGGTACCCGCTATGACTCGGTCTTGCCGACTTCATATTCACGCAGCTTGTTGGCGATGGTGGTGTGGGATACGCCAAGGCGCTTGCCCAGCAGGCGACTGCTCGGGTATTCGGAATACAGCCGCTCCAGCACAGCCTTTTCGAAACGCCCGACAATCTCATCCAGCCCGCCTTCCAGCGAGAAATCCCCCAAGGGTTGGCGCACACCGTAATCCGGCAGGCGAATATGTTCAGCCTTGACCGTGCCGCCGTCACACAACGACACCGCCTGAAACAACACGTTCTCCAACTGCCGGACGTTGCCCGGCCAGTGGTAATGACTGAGCCGATCCATCGCCGCTGGCGCCAGTTTCGGCAACGGACAACCAATCTGCCGGCTGGCCTGATCAAGAAAGTGCTCCACCAGCGGCGTCAGCCCGTCGAGGCATTCACGCAATGGTGGAATGTGCAGCGAAAGCACGTTCAAGCGATGGTAAAGATCCTGACGGAACTCCCCACTCGCACACAGCTCGGACAAATCGACCTGCGTTGCGCAGATCACTCGCACATCCAGATAAACCTCTTCATCGCTGCCGACCCGGCGGAAGCAACCGTCCTGCAAGAACCGCAGCAGTTTCACCTGCAAGCGCGGACTCATTTCCCCGACACCATCGAGAAACAACGTACCGCCCGCCGTCAGTTCCAGCAGCCCGAGCTTGCCTTCGGCCCGTGCCCCCTCGAATGCACCTGGGCCGTAACCGAACAGCTCGGTCTCGGCCATCGACTCCGGCAGCCCGGCGCAATTGAGCGCCATCAACGGCGACTGCCCGCGTGGGCTGGCCAGATGGCAGGCGCGCGCCAACAGTTCTTTACCGGTGCCGGTCTCGCCTTCGATCAGCAGCGGCGCATCCAGTGGCGCCATGCGTCGCGCCTCGCGAACCACCGCCGCCATGACCCGGGAACTCTGGAATATGCTGTCGAAGCCGCGCAACTCCTGCTTGCGCACGTTATAGATGCGCTCACCGACCCGGTCGGCGCGATGCAGCGTCAACACGGCGCCGGCCATCGCCTCACTGTCGTCATGCTCCGATTGCAACGGCGCGATATCGGCCAGGAACACGTCGCCCTTGACCTTGACCCGCAAGCCGTTGATCCGCGACTTGTTGGCACGCACCAGCTCCGGCAGATCGAAATCCTCGGCATAACGCGACAAAGGAATACCCGGCACCTCGTCCACCCGAACACCGAGCAACTGCGCAGCCGCACGGTTGGCCGCAACGATCGAGCCGCCCATGTCGATCGACAGCACCGGAAACTCCAGCGCGCCGAGCAAGGCATTCAACTCCATGTGCCGACGCTCGCTGGGCATCAGCCCTACGCGCTTGACGCCGAATACACCGGCAATCGCCTCGAACTTCGGACGCAGCGCCTGGAACTGAAGGTTGATCAGGTTCGGGCAATGCAGGTAGATCGCATTGCCATGCTCGCCGCCGACCTCACCGCGAGCGACGTTGATCCCGTACTCCACCAACAGGTTGAGAATGTCGCGCAGGATGCCGATGCGGTTCTGGCAATGGACTTTGATACGCATATAAAGGCCCGAACGGTGGTGAATGGAGCGCGTGGCGAGGATTTTTCTGCCGAGACGCAAAGTTAGTCGTCAAGATTATGTGACAGCTTTGGGCCTTTTCAAACCGGGAAATCTCAATACCTGCGCCACAGCCGTCAATCCGTAACGAATACTTTACGAAAAACCGAGAATTTTCCTACGCGCAACGCTCAAACCCTGCTGCAAGGTCGCACACTTCGGCGTATCTCTAGGTCCATAAGCAAGACATAACAAGAACGTATCCCTTTGCAGGAGAGCAGCATGAAGCAGACGCAATACGTGGCCCGCGAGCCCGATGCGCAAGGTTTTATCCACTACACCGCTGAAGAACACGCGGTGTGGAACACGCTGATCACTCGCCAGCTGAAAGTGCTCGAGGGTCGTGCATGTCAGGAATACATGGACGGCATCGAAAAGCTCGGTCTGCCCCATGACCGCATTCCGCAACTCGACGAAATCAACAAGGTTCTCGGCGAGACCACGGGCTGGCAAGTCGCCCGGGTACCGGCGCTGATTCCATTCCAGACCTTCTTTCAATTGCTGGCCAACAAGCAGTTTCCGGTCGCGACCTTTATTCGTACCCGCGAAGAACTGGATTACCTGCAAGAGCCAGACATTTTTCACGAGATTTTTGGCCACTGCCCGCTGCTGACCAACCCCTGGTTTGCGGAATTCACCCACACTTACGGCAAACTCGGCCTACAGGCTTCCAAGGAAGAACGCGTCTATCTGGCGCGTCTGTACTGGATGACCATCGAGTTCGGCCTGGTGAACACCCCGGAAGGCCAACGCATCTACGGCGGCGGCATCCTCTCCTCGCCGAAAGAAACCGTGTACAGCCTGTCCGACGAGCCAGAGCATCAAGCCTTTGATCCGCTGGAAGCGATGCGCACGCCGTATCGCATCGACATCCTGCAACCGCTGTACTTTGTCCTGCCCGACCTCAAGCGCCTGTTCGATCTGGCTCACGAAGACATCATGGGCATGGTCCACAAAGGTATGCAGCTGGGTCTGCACGCACCGAAATTTCCACCAAAACCCAAGGCGGCCTGAGTGCGCCGCAGTCGCGGCAACCTTGCAAATGCTCGTAAAAAGTAACAACGTCTAACAAGAATTGAATAGGAATAAACCATGAACACTCTGAACCAAGCCCATTGCGAAGCCTGCCGTGCCGATGCCCCACAAGTCAGCGACGAAGAACTGCCGGTACTGATCAAGCAGATCCCTGACTGGAACATCGAAGTTCGCGACAGCGTGATGCAGCTGGAAAAAGTCTTCCTGTTCAAGAATTTCAAATTCGCCCTGGCCTTTACCAACGCCGTGGGTGAAATCTCCGAGGCCGAAGGTCACCACCCTGGCCTGCTCACCGAGTGGGGCAAAGTCACCGTGACCTGGTGGAGCCACTCGATCAAAGGCCTGCACCGCAACGACTTCATCATGGCCGCGCGCACTGATGAAGTAGCGAAAGACGCCGAGGGCCGTAAATAATGCATTTCGACGCCATCGGCCGAGTACCCGGCGACCCGATTCTCGGCCTGATGGAGGCCTATGCGCAGGACAACAATCCGTGCAAGTTCGACCTTGGCGTGGGCGTCTACAAGGACGCCCAGGGCCTGACCCCGATTCCGCAGTCGGTGAAACTCGCCGAACTGCGCCTGGTCGATCGCCAGACCACCAAGACCTACATCGGTGGTCACGGTGACGCGGCGTTCGGCAAAGTGATCAACGAGCTGGTGCTCGGCGCTGATTCCGCGCTGATCACCGAGCAGCGTGTCGGCGCGACCCAGACCCCGGGCGGCACCGGCGCCTTGCGCTTGAGTGCCGACTTCATTGCGCAATGCCTGCCGGGGCGTGGCATCTGGCTGAGCAACCCGACGTGGCCGATTCACGAAACCATCTACGCCACCGCCGGCCTCAAGGTCAGCCACTACCCGTACGTGGGCAGCGACAATCGCCTCGACGTCGAAGCGATGCTGGCGACCCTGAACCTGATTCCCAAGGGCGATGTGGTGCTGCTGCACGCCTGCTGCCACAACCCGACCGGTTTCGACTTGTCTCACGATGACTGGCGCCGCGTGCTGGAGGTGGTTCGCAGCCGCGAACTGCTACCGCTGATCGACTTCGCTTATCAGGGTTTTGGCGATGGTCTGGAGCAGGATGCCTGGGCCGTGCGGTTGTTTGCCGCTGAACTGCCCGAGCTGCTGATCACCAGTTCCTGCTCGAAAAACTTTGGCCTGTACCGCGACCGCACCGGTGCGCTGATCGTCTGCGCGAAGGATGCCGAGAAGCTGGTGGATATCCGCAGCCAATTGGCTAACATCGCCCGCAACTTGTGGTCGACACCACCGGATCACGGCGCCGCCGTGGTGGCGACCATCCTCGGCGACCCGGAGCTGAAACAGCTGTGGGCCGACGAAGTGGAAGCCATGCGCTTGCGCATTGCGCAGCTGCGTTCAGGTTTGGTGGAGGCGCTGGAGCCACACGGTTTGGGCGAACGCTTCGCCCATATCGGCGTGCAACGCGGGATGTTTTCCTACACCGGTTTGACGCCAACTCAGGTGAAAAACCTGCGGGACAAGCACAGCGTGTACATGGTCAACTCAGGGCGTGCCAACGTCGCCGGGATTGATGCCACACGCCTGGATTTGCTGGCGCAAGCCATCGCTGACGTCTGCCGTCCTTAAAAAGATCGCAGCCTTCGGCAGCTCCTACAGGATGTACGTCGATCCAATGTAGGAGCTGCCGGAGGCTGCGATCTTTTGCTGTTAATTCGCACCGCCTCCTTCGGCCATCCGTCGCAACAAAGGGAGATAAAAGTCTTTTTGTCATCTCCCCTGCTGTATCCTGCCGAGGCTTTTTAAAAGCGCGGATCTACACAGCGATTTAAAAACAGACTTTGCGAGGAGCAATCACCATGCACGAGATTCCTAATCTCCCCTTCCCAAGCCTGCACGAAACTGCGCAGACAACCCCGCAACAAGCCGGCGCCCAACAGCCCGAGCCGAAAGAAGCCACTGGCAGCCGCAAGGCCGACAGCGAAGACTGAAAAAGCACTACCCAGACCGTGTGGAAAGCGCTAACACATGCGCTTTCCACACAGCCTGAACCCAAGGACCCGCACATGACCGACACCTTCACCGAAAGCCAGGCCAGCGTACTGATCGGCACCGCTGAAAAGATGATCGATGTCTGGAACCGCCTGACACCCGAGAAACAAGCCCTGCTACTGGCCCGCTTCGGCAGCCAGGAAAACGCCCTCGCCGCACTGGTCACCACGCAATTGGTCGCACCCGCCAAATCCTGATGCCTGTCAGGCAACACAACGGCCGACACCTCGCTTCAACTTCTCCGCCTCTGCGCATCCAACCACCGGTATCATAAGCAGCCTATCTATCCTGCTGTCCCGTGGACCTTTCCCATGCCAGATCCTCAGCGCCCCTTGGCGGTCACGCTGCAAGTCGTTTCCATCGTCCTGTTTACCTTCATCGGCTATCTGAACATCGGCATCCCCTTGGCCGTGTTGCCCGGCTATGTGCACAGCGACCTGGGTTTTGGCGCAGTCATCGCAGGCCTGGTGATCAGCGTGCAATACCTCGCCACCCTGCTCAGCCGCCCGTACGCGGGCCGGATCATCGACAACCAGGGCAGCAAACGCGCAGTGATGTATGGCCTGGCCGGCTGCGGTTTGAGCGGGGTGTTCATGCTGCTGTCAGCCTGGACGCAAAGCCTGCCGACCTTGAGCCTGATCAGCCTGTTGATCGGTCGACTGGTGCTGGGCAGCGCCGAGAGCCTGGTGGGCTCAGGTTCGATTGGCTGGGGCATCGGCCGGGTCGGTGCAGCGAATACTGCCAAGGTCATTTCCTGGAACGGCATCGCCAGTTACGGCGCGCTGGCCGTCGGCGCACCGCTCGGCGTGCTGCTGGTGCATTACTTTGGGCTGTGGAGCATGGGCGTGAGCATTCTGTTGCTGGCGGTGTTGGGGCTGCTGCTGGCCTGGCCAAAAACTGCGGCGCCAATTGTTGTCGGTGAGCGTCTGCCGTTCATGCATGTCCTGGGACGGGTGCTGCCCCACGGCTGCGGTCTGGCGCTGGGCTCGATCGGATTTGGCACCATCGCCACCTTCATCACCCTGTATTACGCCACCCGACACTGGGACAACGCCGTGCTTTGCCTGAGCCTGTTCGGCAGCTGTTTCATTGGCGCGCGCCTGCTGTTTGGCAACCTGATCAATCGCCTCGGCGGCTTTCGCGTGGCGATGGCCTGCCTGTCGGTCGAAACCCTCGGCTTGTTGCTGTTGTGGCTGGCCCCGGACGCCCATTGGGCACTGGCGGGCGCGGCGTTGAGCGGGTTCGGTTTCTCGCTGGTATTCCCGGCGCTGGGCGTGGAAGCGGTGAATCTGGTGCCGGCGTCCAGCCGTGGCGCGGCGGTCGGGGCTTACTCGTTGTTTATCGATTTGTCGCTGGGAATCACCGGCCCGTTGGCAGGCGCTATCGCAGCCGGATTCGGCTTTGTCTCGATCTTCCTGTTCGCCGCCCTCGCTGCCTTGAGCGGTTTGATGCTCAGTTTCTACCTGTACCGCCAGTCGCCACTGCACCTGAACGAAAAATACCGCGCAGAACGCGAAGCCCGCTAGAAGTCGACTTTACCGCGCCCGGCCTTGATCGAGCCGCGCTTGGTTTTTGACTCCAGCCGACGCTTCTTCGACCCCAGAGTCGGCTTGGTCGGACGACGCTTCTTTTCAACCTTGGTGGCGCTGAGGATCAACTCGGTCAGACGCGCCAGCGCATCGGCGCGATTGGCTTCCTGCGTACGGTATTGCTGAGCCTTGATGATGATCACGCCGTCACTGGTGATCCGACTGTCACGCAGCGCCAGCAAGCGCTCCTTGTAGAACTCCGGCAAGGATGACGCCGGAATGTCGAAGCGCAGGTGCACCGCGCTGGAGACCTTGTTGACGTTCTGCCCACCCGCACCTTGCGCGCGAATGGCGGTCAATTCGATCTCGGCATCCGGCAGATGCACATTGTTGGAAATCACCAGCATGGAAAAGCGTGTCCGCGTTAGGGGTGCGTCAGGATACCCTGAATGAGATATTCAGCACGCCGAAGATCAACTGTGGGAGCGAGCTTGCTCCGGGCGGCGATCCGACGAAAGCGGCATCACATTCAGCATCAATCTCGAATGTACTGGCCTCATCGCGAGCAAGCTCGCTCCCACAGGGTTTTGTATGAACCCCATAAACAACAAACCCGGCACATGGCCTAATGCTGTTCACTTAAGCATTTGAGTCCACGCCGGGCTTCCTAGAAAATCCGATGCCAGATCTCTGGCATCGGATT
>NZ_JBXAOB010000022.1:0-72243 GCF_058802345.1 Pseudomonas sp. GW822-FHT02D10 | reverse complement strand
GTGGGTGATGACGGGATCGAACCGCCGACATTCTGCTTGTAAGGCAGACGCTCTCCCAGCTGAGCTAATCACCCTTTGCTTCTCTGAGGCCGCGAAATTTACGCAGATACCGAAGCTAAGTCAATAGCCTGCTTGAAGTTTTTCTGAAAAAGACAAATTCATGTCATCTCCTGGGGCGTCAATCAGCGACACCACCAACCTCAAGCCGTATCCATAGCGGTCCCGGCACCTCGGTTAATCGCTATAAATCATTTTCTTGGTCATGCCACCGTCGACCACAAACTCCTGGCCCGTAACAAACCCGGCATTCTTCGACAACAACCAGGCCACCATTGCCGCTACGTCCTCGACCGTCCCTACCCGGCCCGCCGGATGCTGAGCATGATCAGCGTCGCTCAGCGGTTCGGCACGCCGTGCTGCTGGATCACGCGCATCAATCCAGCCAGGGCTGACCGCATTGACTCGAATCTCCGGCCCCAGACTGATGGCCAAGGCGTGAGTCAATGCCAGCAAACCGCCCTTGCTCGCCGCATAAGCCTCGGTATCCGGTTCCGACTGCGCAGCCCGGGTCGAGGCCAGATTGACGATGGCGCCGCTATGAGCACGCAAATAAGGCGCGCAGTGCTTGGCCAGCAGCATGGGTCCGCCGAGGTTCACCGCCAGCACTCGATTCCAGTAAGCCAGATCGAGACTTTCCAGGGTGATGTTGTGCGGATCGGCGACTGCCGCATTGCACACCAGCGCGTCGATGCGACCGAACTGCCCGAGCACCTCGGCGACACCCCGAGCCACCTGCTGCTCATCGGCCACGTCCATGGCGATGAACCAGGCATTGTCACCCAGCACCTTGGCAACCTTCGAGCCGCGCACCCGATCCAGATCGGTCAGCACCACCTGCCAGCCTTCGCTGATCAACCAGGCGGCAATTCCCAGGCCTATGCCGCGTGCAGCACCGGTGACCAGTGCAACCCGACCATTAGTGCCACTCGCAGGCATGGACAACTCGATCACAAGGCAGCCAGCCCGCGCGCCAGATCTGCTTGCAGGTCAGCCACGTCTTCCAGGCCGACCGCAATGCGGATCAAGCTGTCGCGGATCCCGGCAGCCTCACGCTCTTGCGGCGCCAGGCGACCGTGAGAGGTGGTGCTCGGATGGGTAATGGTGGTCTTGCTGTCACCGAGGTTGGCGGTGATCGAGATCAAACGCGTGGCATCGATAAAGCGCCAGGCGCCCTCTTTACCACCCTTGACCTCGAAACTCACCACGGCGCCAAAACCCTTCTGCTGACGCTGAGCCAACTCATGCTGCGGATGGCTCTTGAGGCCGGCGTAATGGACTTTCTCGATGCCGTCCTGCTGCTCCAGCCACTCGGCCAACTGCTGGGCGTTGGCGCAGTGCGCCTTCATGCGCAGACTCAAGGTTTCCAGCCCCTTGAGGAAGATCCAGGCGTTAAACGGACTCAAGGTCGGCCCGGCAGTGCGCAGGAAGCCAACGATTTCTTTCATCTGCTCGCTGCGACCGGCCACCACACCGCCCATGCAACGGCCCTGACCGTCGATGAACTTGGTCGCCGAATGCACGACCACGTCCGCACCGAGCTTCAACGGCTGTTGCAAGGCAGGCGTGCAGAAGCAGTTGTCGACCACCAGCATCGCGCCCTTGGCGTGAGCCACTTTGGACAACTCGGCGATGTCCACCAGTTCGGCCAGCGGATTGGAAGGCGACTCGACAAACAGCAATTTAGTGTTGGCCTTGATCGCCGCATCCCAGCCAGACAGATCCGCCAGAGGCACGTAATCGACTTCGATGCCAAAACGCTTGAAGTACTTTTCGAACAGGCTGATGGTCGAGCCGAACACGCTGCGCGACACCAGCACATGATCGCCAGCACTGCACAGGCTCATCACCACCGCGAGAATCGCCGCCATGCCGGTGGCCGTCGCCACTGCCTGCTCAGCACCTTCGAGCGCGGCGATACGCTCTTCGAACGCACGAACGGTTGGGTTGGTGTAACGCGAGTAAACGTTGCCCGGCACTTCACCAGCGAAGCGTGCCGCCGCATCGGCAGCGGTACGGAACACGTAGCTCGAAGTGAAGAACATCGGATCACCGTGTTCGCCTTCCGGCGTGCGGTGCTGACCGGCGCGAACGGCCAGGGTATCGAACGCTACGCCATCGAGGTCGCTGTCCAGCCGACCGGCATCCCAATCCTGACTCATGCTGTCACTCCTTGCCCCGTTCTTGATAGATAAAAATTCTTTGATAGATACAAAACCGGCCCCTCAGGGCCGGTAGAAACTCAGTTGTTGTACAGATCGATGATCGCACTGACTGCCTGCGTCTTGACCTTGGAGGCATCGTTGCGTGCCTGCTCGATCTTGTTCAGGTAAGCCTCGTCGATGTCGCCGGTGACGTACTTGCCATCGAACACCGCACAGTCGAAATTCTCGATCTTGATCTTGCCCCCGCCAACCGCTTCGATCAAGTCAGGCAGGTCCTGATAGATCAACCAGTCAGCACCGATCAGATCAGCTACGTCCTGAGTCGAACGATTGTGGGCGATCAGTTCGTGAGCGCTCGGCATGTCGATGCCGTAAACGTTCGGGTAACGCACGGCCGGGGCTGCCGAGCAGAAGTAGACGTTTTTGGCGCCGGCTTCGCGGGCCATCTGGATGATCTGCTTGCAGGTGGTGCCGCGAACGATGGAGTCGTCCACCAGCATCACGTTTTTGCCGCGGAATTCCAGCTCGATGGCGTTGAGCTTCTGGCGTACGGATTTTTTCCGTGCGGCCTGTCCCGGCATGATGAAGGTCCGGCCGATGTAGCGGTTCTTCACGAAACCTTCGCGGAACTTCACGCCCAGATGGTTCGCCAGCTCCAGCGCCGCGGTGCGGCTGGTGTCCGGGATCGGGATGACCACATCGATGTCGTGTTCTGGACGCTCGCGCAGGATCTTCTCGGCCAGCTTCTCACCCATGCGCAGACGCGCCTTGTAAACCGAAACGCCGTCGATGATCGAATCCGGACGCGCCAGGTAGACGTGCTCGAAGATGCACGGCGTCAGCGATGGATTGGTCGCGCACTGACGGGTGTGCAGCTTGCCGTCTTCAGTGATGTAGACCGCTTCGCCCGGTGCCAGGTCGCGAATCAGGGTGAAACCGAGCACGTCCAGGGAAACGCTTTCGGAGGCGATCATGTACTCGACGCCTTCGTCGGTGTGACGCTGACCGAAGACGATCGGGCGGATGCCGTGCGGGTCACGGAAACCGACGATGCCGTAACCGGTCACCATCGCAACGACCGCGTAACCACCCACGCAACGGTTGTGCACGTCGGTGACGGCCGCAAACACGTCTTCTTCGGTTGGCTGCAACTTACCGCGCTGGGCCAGTTCGTGAGCAAACACGTTGAGCAGCACTTCCGAATCGGAGTTGGTGTTGACGTGGCGCAGGTCAGATTCGTAAATCTCCTTGGCCAGCTGTTCAACGTTGGTCAGGTTACCGTTGTGCGCCAGAGTGATGCCATACGGCGAGTTGACGTAAAACGGCTGAGCTTCGGCCGAAGTCGAACTGCCTGCCGTCGGATAACGCACATGGCCAATGCCCATGTGACCGACCAGGCGCTGCATGTGACGCTGATGAAACACGTCACGAACCAGACCGTTGTCCTTGCGCAGGAATAACCGGCCATTATGGCTGGTCACGATACCGGCAGCGTCCTGGCCGCGGTGCTGGAGGACGGTTAGCGCGTCATACAGCGCCTGATTGACGTTCGACTTACCGACGATACCGACGATGCCACACATGCGACGCAACCCCTACTTAATGAAACTGAACTGAATACATCTCACTGCGGCGTTTTGGCCGTCGGCAAGAGGTGCTCCTTGAACGGTATGTCAGCGGGTACGCTGATACCGCTGGCCAGCCACTGACTGCTCCACCCTAATATGAGGTTTTTGGACCAGTCTGCAACCAATAGAAATTGTGGCACGAGCCTTGACTCCTGCCACCACTTATCCTGCTGTACCGGGCCCAGACTCAAGAGCCCGACGGCGGTGACCACCAGCAGCGCGCCACGCGCCGCGCCGAAGGCCATGCCGAGAAAACGATCGGTCCCGGACAAGCCGGTGACGCGAACCAGTTCGCTGATAAGGTAATTGATCATTGCGCCCACCATTAAGGTGGCGACAAACATGATGGCACAGCCCGCGATTACGCGAGCCGACGGTGTTTCGATGTATCCGGCGAGGTACTCGGACAGTGAGCCACCGAACATCCAGGCAACAGCTCCTGCGATGATCCAGGTCAGCAGCGATAAGGCTTCCTTGACGAAGCCGCGGCTCAGACTGATCAAAGCGGAGATGGCGACGATTGCAACGATCGCCCAATCAACCCAGGTAAATGGCACAGTGCAGCCTACAGACGGATAAGGCGGCGCATTTTAGCAGAGCCCATGGCTGTCGGTAAGCTGCGATTGCAAGTGCATTTGAAATCAGTCAGTTAGCGTCAGCCGCGCTCAGGCTGGAAGCGAACGACAAAGCCTTTGAGGTTCTGCTGACGGCCCAGCAGGTCACGCAGGCGATCGGCTTCTGCACGCTCGATCAACGGCCCGACAAACACCCGATTCTTGCCATCGGCGGAACGGATATAGGCGTTGTAACCCTGGCTACGCAGGGTTTTCTGCAAGCTTTCGGCGCTTTCACGGCTCGACAGACTGGCCAACTGCACCGACCAACTGACCGACAGGCCATTGGCGTCGACACGACTCTGGCTGGTGTCAGGCTTGCTCGGCGCCGCAGCGATCGGTTGTGCGGGAGCAGGTGCCGGTTTGGGCGCAGGCGGCGTTACGGGCTTGGCGACAACCGGGGCTGGCACGATAGGAGCGCTGGGGGCAGCCGGCCTGGAAGGCGCTTTCTCCGAGGCAATCTCTTCATCGGTTGGAACCGGCTCCTGCGGCAGCGCTTGCGGCTCCGGCACCACCACCGGCTCGACCTGTACTTGCGGCATTGCCGAGGCCCGAGGTGCAGCCGGGGCCTGAACCACCACCTGACGCTGCTCATCTTCCCGGGAAAACAGCATTGGCAAGAAAATCACCGCCAATGCCACCAGAACCAGAGCCCCAACCATCCGCTGCTTGTACGCGTTATCCAGCAAAGCCATGTGCAGCTTCCTCCGTGGAGCGCCGAGCCAACCATTCGAGGGCCTCGGCAACACAATAAAATGATCCGAACAGCAGAATTTCATCTTCCGCCGTTGCCAGCGCACATTGCCCTTCCAGGGCATCCGCGACACTTGCATAGGATGTTACCGACGCCCCAAGGTTCTGCAACGCAACCTGCAAATCCGCAACCGGACGTGCGCGCGCAGAATCGAGCGGGGCGACAGCCCAATGCTGGACACTACCACTCAATTCGCCGACAACTCCATCGAGATCCTTGTCAGCCAACAAACCAAATACCGCCAAACGTCGACCCGCCACCGGCCGGCGAGCCAAACGCTGAGCCAGGTACTCGGCGGCATGCGGGTTATGCCCCACATCCAGCATCAGGTTCAGACGCTTGCCGTGCCAGTTGAACTGGCGGCGATCCAGACGCCCAACCACTGATGTTGCTTTCAATGCCGCGACAATCTGCTCGGCCTGCCATGGCAAACCCAGCAACGCATAAGCCTGCAACGCCAGCGCGGCGTTTTCCATCGGCAGATCGAGCAACGGCAAGTCGTGCAACTCTATCGCACGCCCTTGAGGATCGACGCCCCGCCACTGCCAGTTCTGCTCGGTGACGCCCAAATCAAAATCACGACCGCGCAGGAAGAACGGGCAATTGAGCTCGCGCACTTTATCCAGCAGGGGCTGAGGCGGATTGAGGTCACCACAGAGCGCAGGCGCGCCCTGACGGAAGATGCCGGCCTTTTCGAAGGCGACGGATTCGCGGGTATTACCGAGGTAATCTGCGTGATCAACGCCAATACTGGTGACCAGCGCGACGTCAGCATCCACCAGATTGACGGTATCCAGACGTCCGCCGAGACCAACTTCCAGCACCACCGCATCCAGACCTGCACGCTGAAACAGCCAGAACGCCGCCAGTGTGCCCACCTCAAAATACGTCAGGGAGATTTCACCGCGCCCAGCGTCAATCGCAGCAAAGGCTTCGCACAACTGCGCATCAGTGGCTTCGACGCCGTTGACCTGCACCCGCTCGTTGTAACGCAGCAAGTGCGGAGAATTGTAGACACCGACCGTGAGCCCTTGCGCCCGCAGCAATGACGCAACGAACGCACAGGTAGAACCCTTGCCATTGGTGCCGGTGACCGTGATCACCCGAGGCGCCGGCTTGCCCAATCCCATCCGGGACGCTACCTCTTGCGAGCGCGCAAGCCCCATGTCGATGGCTGACGGATGCAACTGCTCAAGGTAGGCGAGCCAGTCGCCAAGGGTACGTTCGGTCATAGGTTTGCAGGCACCGGCGGAACCACGACTGGCTCGACCGGCGCGACCACGAACTTAGGCGCCGGCAGCCCCATCAGTTGCGCCAACAGGTTACCCAGGCGTGGACGCAGCTCATGGCGAGCAATGATCATGTCGATCGCACCGTGCTCCAGCAGGAACTCGCTACGCTGGAAGCCTTCCGGTAGCTTTTCACGCACGGTCTGCTCGATAACGCGCGGACCGGCGAAGCCGATCAGGGCTTTCGGCTCACCGACGATGACGTCGCCGAGCATCGCCAGACTGGCGGAAACACCACCGTAAACCGGGTCGGTCAGCACGGAGATGAACGGAATGCCTTCTTCGCGCAGACGCGCCAATACCGCCGAGGTCTTGGCCATTTGCATCAGCGAGATCAGCGCTTCCTGCATCCGCGCACCACCGGAAGCGGCGAAGCAGATCATCGGGCAACGGTTTTCCAGCGCGTAGTTGGCCGCACGCACGAAGCGCTCGCCGACGATCGCACCCATCGAACCGCCCATGAAGGAGAACTCGAACGCAGAAACCACCACCGGCATGCCCAGCAGGGTACCGCTCATGGAGATCAGCGCGTCTTTTTCACCGGTCTGCTTCTGCGCAGCGGTCAGGCGATCCTTGTACTTCTTGCCGTCACGGAACTTCAGACGGTCAACCGGCTCCAGGTCAGCGCCCAGTTCGGCACGGCCTTCGGCATCAAGGAAAATGTCGATCCGCGCACGTGCGCCGATGCGCATGTGGTGGTTGCACTTGGGGCAAACATCCAGGGTTTTTTCCAGCTCTGGACGATACAGCACCGCCTCGCAGGATGGGCACTTGTGCCACAGACCTTCAGGCACCGAGCTTTTCTTCACCTCGGAACGCATGATCGAAGGGATCAGTTTGTCTACTAACCAGTTGCTCATGCTTTCTTTCTCCAGTACCGGCGGCCCGAACGCTTTGGTTCGCAGCCCCGTGTATGCCCTTGAGCTAAATTCATGTGTGCGGCGATGATTGGTGGATGGCCGGGTCAGCAAGACTGACCTTCGTACAACCCAAAACCCTCAGCCATGCCTGCCTTATGCAGTACACCTGTTTTGTACAGTGCAGTGGACGGCGGCAGTCTGCCAGCCGTCACATCAACGTGTCACTCGACAGCGCCTACAGGCTACTGCGTACAGCCTTGATGAATGCGCGAATCTTCGCGTGATCCTTGATCCCCTTGCTCTGCTCTACCCCACCGCTGACGTCCACCGCGTAGGGGTGAACCCGGGCAATGGCCTCGGCCACATTGGCCGCCGACAGACCACCCGCGAGGATGATCGGCTTGCTCAATCCTTGCGGTATCAATGACCAGTCAAAGGCCTCGCCGGTTCCGCCGGGAACACCTTCGACATAGGTATCGAGCAAAATGCCGCTGGCTTTAGCGTAGGCATCGCAACTGGCGGCGATATCGTCGCCCGCCTTGACCCGTAACGCCTTGATATACGGCCGATGGTAACCCTCGCAATCGGCCGGGGTTTCGTCGCCGTGGAACTGCAACAGGTCCAGCGGTACCGCGTCGAGAATCTCACCGAGTTCGCAGCGGCTGGCGTTGACGAACAAGCCCACCGTGGTCACGAATGGCGGCAACGCAGCGATGATCGCCCGAGCCTGCTGCACCGTCACCGCCCGCGGGCTTTTGGCATAGAACACAAAACCAATCGCGTCTGCCCCGGCATCGACCGCCGCCAACGCATCTTCAATGCGGGTAATCCCACAAATTTTGCTGCGAACGGCTGACATGTCGTTTGAACCTCAGGGCAAATCCGGGGAAGTCCCGGATGGTAGCAAATGCATTCGAGGGCGTCAGCCGTCAAGTTCCGAGAAGCCAGTCAGGAAGTGCGGACCGATGTAACGCTCGGGCAATTGGAACTCATCGCGATACTCGACCTGCACCAGGTACAGCCCGAATGGATGGGCCGTGACGCCGCCAGTACGACGAATCCGGCTTTCCAGCACTTCCCGAGCCCATTCCACCGGACGCTCACCGGCACCGATAGTCATCAGCACACCGGCGATATTGCGCACCATGTGATGCAGGAACGCGCTGGCGCGGATATCCAGTACGATCATCTTGCCGTGCTGGGTGACTCGCAGGTGATGGATTTCCTTGATCGGCGACTTGGCCTGACACTGACCAGCACGGAAGGCGCTGAAGTCGTGGGTGCCGACCAGATGCTGCGCCGCCTCGGCCATGCGCTGGACATCCAGCGGCCGGTGATTCCAGGTGACCTCTTCGTTGAGGTGTGCCGGACGGATCTGATCGTTGTAGATCACATAACGGTAACGACGGGCAATCGCCTTGAAACGCGCATGGAAATGCGCCGGCATGACCTTGGCCCAGCTGACACTGATGTCGTGGGGCAAGTTGATATTGGCGCCCATGACCCAGGCCTTCAACGAGCGGTCAACTTGAGTATCGAAATGCACCACTTGACCGCAGGCGTGCACGCCGGCGTCGGTGCGACCCGCGCAGTGCAAGGACACCGGTGAATCCGCGACCTTCGATAGAGCCGTTTCAAGGGTTTGCTGCACGGTGGCCACACCGGACGCCTGACGCTGCCAGCCGCGATAGCGCGAGCCTTTGTATTCAACGCCCAATGCGATCCGGAAAAAGCCGTCGGCCGCCATTTCGGCAGCCGGGTTATCTATATTTGCCAAGGAGTGACAGCCTGCTGATGTACGCAAAGGCGGGCATTATAAGGCCGCCGGGGCGGGACGCCATGTTCACGGAGTTTTTTGTTCGCGCCCCGGCAAACGAATTGTTATTTGCATGAGCCGCCGCAGTTTCGCTATATAGATAAATACATAACGAAGATCGAATAACTGACGAGAATTGATAAATGAGCGCCATGCAAAAGGAAGCCGTTGGATTGGACTATAGCCTGGAGGGAATGCTCCATGCCAAACGCAAGACCTGGGAGGCTATCGAAGCAATGGTCCGCCGGATAAAACCCGGCATGCTGGAGTCCGAAGCCCTGCTGATGGGGCTCGAAGTACTGAACGAACTGGGCATGGACCGCATCTGGCACCCGACCAAGATCCGCTTCGGCGAGAACACCTTGAAAACCTTCAAGCAGCCCTCCAGCGGCGATCCAGTGCTGGGTGAAAACGATATTTTCTTCATTGACCTTGGGGTCGTGTGGAATCGCCACGAGGGCGACTCCGGCGCCACGTTCACCACCGGCAACGACCCTGAAATGCTTGCCTGCGCAGCGGCCGCGAAAACCCTGTTCGACCAGGTTCAGGACTATTGGCGAACCCATCAGGTCGCTGGCCCCGAACTGTATCGCTACGCAGAAGAACAGGCGTCCGCGATGGGCTGGGTGCTGAACCTGGACATCAAGGGCCATCGGGTCAGCGACTTTCCCCATGCGATCTATCGTGCAGGCGACCTGGGTAACTTCGAAGCCTGCCCGAATGTGGGACTGTGGATCCTCGAAATCCAGCTGGCCCACCCTACCCGGCCGTTCGGCGCGTTTTACGAGGATTTGCTGGCCTGAAACAAAACGGCAGCCTCAATGGGCTGCCGTTTTCGTTACGCGTTACCGGTCACTCAAGCCATACGCGCCAACATTTCCTTGGCTTCGCTTTTCTGACCGTCATTACCCTCGCTGATCACCTCATCAAGGATGTCCCGCGCGCCATCGTTGTCGCCCATGTCAATGTAAGCCTGCGCCAGGTCCAGCTTGGTCGCGACCTCGTCAGTGCCCGACAGGAAATCAAACTCAGGCTCATCCATCTCCATCCCAGCCGCAGCATCTTCAGCCGTGAAGCGTGGCTCGGCGATGGCCGGGTGTTCCAGGCTACCGGACAAACGATCCAGCTCAGCATTGACGTCGTCCAGCTCGGACATGAAGTCGTCTGGCTCCGGCTCCGGCTCCGGTTTGGCTTGAACATCGAGTTCATCCGCCAGGGACAGGTCGAAATCAGCCGGCAACTCCAGATCATCAAGCGCCGCTTCTGTGACCGCGGGCGACTCGGCCGCTGGCAGATCTTTCAGATCGTCGTCGAGGTTGAGCAGGAACCCGTCGTCCACCAGGGTCGAGTCCAGCACATCACCACCCAGATCAAGGTCGAAATCCGACAGGTCATCCAGGCTGTCCTTGGCTTCGGTCTGCTGTTGCAGAACGGATTCGAAATTCAGATCGTCGTCGAGCGGGAAAGCGTCCAGTTCCAGCGTCGGCTCTGGAGCGACGACCGCTGGCGATGCTGCTTCCAGATCGTCCAGACTCAGATCGAAGGCACTGTCGAAGTCATCATCGGCAGGTGCCGGGGCTGGTGCAGTTTCAGGTACCGGGGCTGGTGCCTGAGGCTCCTCGTGCAGCAGGTCCTTGACGTACTGCGCATCCAGTTCAGCGGCAACCGCGGCGGCGGCAATACCACCCACAGCGGCCACGGCAACCATCGCCGGGAAGCGGCTTTTCAGCTGTTCAACTTCTGTGTAGTTTTTGCCGTTGGCAACCAGCTGACGTTCCTGCACCACGAACGCACTACGATCGCCCTGCTGACCGTAGACTTCCATCAGCTTCAAGCGCAGGTCGCTGCGTTGCGGCTCTTGCTTGATGCCGTCTTCGAGCAGACTGACCGCCTGATTCAGACGTCCAGCGTTGATGTGCGACTGAGCTTGCGCCAGAACATCATCCGAGCGCTCGGCCGCAGGGGCTACCAATGGCGCAGCAATCGGCGGCGTTACGATCACCGGCGCCACGACTGGAGCTGGAGGCGTTGCAAGCTTGACGACTGGCGGCGGAACTTCAAGGCCTTCGAAGCTGCTTTCCGGCAGATCGAGGTCTTCCGTCAAGTCCGACTCTTCAGCCAACGCCTTCGCCATGCGCTTGTGCTTCTCGGCTTCCTGTTGAGCCTTGCGACGACGCGCCAGCAGCAACAGAAGCAACAGCAGCACCACGGCACCGCCACCCACCAGACCCAGGAGCACCGGATTGGTCAGCAGTTCGTTGTACTTTTGCTCGTCACTCGCCGCCGGGGTTGCCTGAATCGGCGCCTCGGCAGGCACTGCGGCCGGCGTTACCGCAGCAGACGCGGGCGCCTCCGGGGCGGGCGCCGCAGCAGGCTGGGCGACCAGATCGGCCGACATTGCCGCCGAAGGTTGAGCAGCACCGGCACCTGCGCCCGAGCCTTCTGCCTGCAGCTTGGCCAGTTGATTATTCTTCAGCTCGATCAAGCGCTGGAGCTTGTCCAACTGACTCTGCAAGTCAGTCATGCGGCTTTTCAGCTCGGCATTGTCGCGACGGGTCGTATCGAGGCCTTCCTGGGTCACCGCCAGCTTGTTGCTGATAGCTTTGCTATCGCCCGCTTTACCCTTGCCACCTTTCTTGCCGGACTCGGCCGAAACCAGAGTCAGGCTGTCCTTGGCGGCACCTTGCGGCGCGACAACATCATGCCCGCGCTTGGTTGCATCAAGCTGTTGCGCCTGCGCCCGGTGAGCCGAGCGACGACCCTGACGCCAGGCCGTGTTCTGCGCAGCGACTTCGGCAATGGCTTTAGGTTGCGGCAGGCTGGCGCTTTGTGCAGCGTCCGGCAGGCGCAAGACCTGACCGGTTTTCAGCCGGTTGATGTTGCCATCGATAAAGGCGTCCGGGTTCAGCGCCTGAATCGCCAGCATGGTTTGCTGGATCGAACCGCCATTGCGCGCCTTCGCGGCGATTTGCCACAAGGTGTCGCGCGGCGTGGTGATGTGTTGCGCAGGCTTGCTCGCACCCGTCACCGGAGCGTTGACTGTCGGCGCTTGCGACGGTGCAGGTTGCGCGGCCGCATCAGCCGTCTGCGGCGAGAATTTGGACGGATCGAGCAGCACGCTGTAATCGCGCAGCAGTCGGCCGTTTGGCCACATCACCTGAACCAGGAATTTCACCATAGGCTCGGAGAGTGGTCGAGTTGAAGTCACCCGCAGGATGCTTTTACCACTGGTATTGAGCACTGGCGTGAACGTCAAGTCATTGAGGAACGCCTGACGATCAACCCCGGCCTTGGCGAAATCATCGGCCGAAGCCAGGCTCGGCACCACTTCGGCAGCAGTGAGGTCCTTGACGTCAAGCAGCTCGATTTCTGCCACCAGGGGCTGGTTCAGGGTCGACTTCAGGGTCAATTCCCCAAGCCCGAGGGCATGCGCCATACCGGAGGACAGCGCCGAGGCGGCCGCTATTGCTAACACCAGTTTGCGAACTTGAACCATAGCCTCATCCTTTGTTGAACGTTCCTCGGCAAGCGAGAAGGTGTTGATACCGCTGCCGTAAGGCATTGCGCGCAGCCTCGAAGAGTCCCTGCGCGCGCTTATTTCACTTATGCCCTTGGAAGCCCCTGATGGCGGCTCGCCTCCAGCATTCAGGCCGAGCATAGCGCTCGACCAGAATCATTCTGCAAATTGTTGCCAAGTATCTTTTACACAAGGTCTTTTATCAACAACTCAGCCACCTGCACCGCGTTGAGTGCAGCGCCTTTACGTACGTTATCTGACGTCAGCCACAGATTAAGTTCCGCCGGATCATCGACACCGCCGCGAACCCGACCAACGTAGACCACATCCTGCCCTACCGCATCGCCTACTGGCGTCGGGTAATCACCCGCCTCGACCAGCTCGACACCCGGCGCCGCCTCAAGCGCTGCATTCACCGCCGCCAGGTCGACAGCCTTGGCTGACTGCAAGGTCACGCTAAAGCTATCGCCAAAAAACACCGGGGCTTGAACGCAAGTGACAGAAATCTTTAATAAAGGCTGCGCCATGACCTCGCGCAGCTCTCGAACCAGGCGCTTTTCCAGCAGCGTATGGCCCTGAGCATCCGGTGTGCCGACTTGTGCCAGCAGGTTGAAGGCCATTTGCCGATCAAAGAAACGCGGTTCCAGCGGACGAACATTCAGCAGTTCTGCCGTCTGCCGGGCCAACTCGGTGACCGCTTCGCGGCCTTGGGCAGAAACGGCCAGGCTGGCGGTGAGCGTCACTCGCTGCAAGTCAAGCACATCGCGCAACGGCGCCAGCACCACGGCCAGGGTGGTGGCCGATGCACTTGGGCTGCTCACCTGAAACGGCTTTTTCAAGCCGGCCAGCACTTGGCTGTTGGCCTCCGGCACTACTTGCGGTGCCTGTTCCGCCGGCAAGGCGCCGGACAAATCGATCAGCGCGCAACCGGCGGCCGTCGCACGCGGCGCAAAGCTCAAGGTGACCGCAGGGCCGGCGGCGAAGAACACCAGTTGCACCTTGCTGAAATCAAATTCGTCGACTTCCCGCACCCGTACGTTCTTGCCGCGAAACGGCACCGAATGCCCTGCCGATTCACTGCTGGCGAGCAGGTGCAGGTTGGCAACCGGAAAGTCGCGCTCTTCAAGAATCTGGACGAGGGTTTCGCCGACAGTACCGGTGGCGCCGACGACGGCGATATCAAAGGACTGGCTCATGGATCTACCTCAGGCGAAACGGGGGGAGCGGCACTTTACCGGGTGGTTGGTGCACAGGCAATTCTGCCGCGGATTTGCGGTGGTCGACCGGGCCCCATCGCGAGCAATCGAGCGTCGACCGGCTGCTCCCACATTTGATCTTCGGTGTTCACGCGGTCAATGTGGGAGCGAGCTTGCTCGCGATGGCGGCCTGCCAGGCACCCGATAAGCCTCAGCCCCCCCACCATAAAAAAACCCGCAGCTCTTTCAAGGTGCGGGTTGTTTCATTACATCAGCGAATCAACGCTCCAGCAAAATCCGCAGCATGCGACGCAGCGGCTCGGCCGCGCCCCACAGCAGTTGGTCGCCGACGGTAAACGCACCGACGAACTGCGAACCCATGTTCAGCTTGCGCAGACGACCAACGGGCACGTTCAGGGTGCCGGTGACCTTGGTCGGGCTCAGCTCCTGCATGCTGATCTCGCGCTGGTTCGGCACCAGTTTGACCCACGGGTTGTGCTGGCTGATCAGCCCTTCGATATCGGCGATCGGCACGTCTTTGTTCAGCTTGATGGTCAGCGCCTGGCTGTGGCAGCGCATGGCGCCGATGCGCACGCAGATACCGTCCACCGGGATCGGGCTCTTGAAGCGACCGAGGATCTTGTTGGTCTCGGCCTGGGCCTTCCACTCTTCGCGGCTCTGACCGTTCGGCAGTTCTTTGTCGATCCACGGAATCAGGCTGCCGGCCAATGGCACGCCGAAGTTTTCGGTCGGGTAGGCATCGCTGCGCATGGCTTCGGCGACACGGCGGTCGATGTCAAGGATCGCGCTGGCCGGGTCGGCCAGTTGATCGGCGACAGCGGCGTGAGTCGCGCCCATCTGCTTGATCAGTTCACGCATGTTCTGCGCACCGGCACCGGAGGCTGCCTGATAGGTCATGGCGCTCATCCACTCCACCAGACCGGCTTCGAACAGACCGCCCAGGCCCATCAGCATCAGGCTGACGGTGCAGTTGCCGCCGATGTAGTTCTTGGTGCCCGCGTCGAGTTGCTGGTCGATGACCTTGCGGTTTACCGGGTCCAGAACGATGACCGCGTCATCCTCCATACGCAGGCTGGAAGCGGCGTCGATCCAGTAACCCTGCCAACCGGCTTCGCGCAGTTTCGGGAAGACTTCGCTGGTGTAGTCGCCACCCTGGCAGGTCAGAATCACGTCGAGGGTTTTCAGCTCTTCAATGCTGTAAGCGTCCTTGAGCGGAGCAATATCCTTACCCACGGACGGGCCTTGGCCACCCACATTGGAAGTGGTGAAAAACACCGGCTCAATAAGATCGAAATCCTGCTCTTCCAGCATCCGCTGCATGAGCACGGAACCGACCATACCGCGCCAACCGATCAGACCTACACGTTTCATCGCAACTACACCTTTTACAAAAAGTGGGCTCGCTTGCCGGCATCAGCGACAAGCGGGGCCAGAGAGATTACAGATTCCGCAGCGCTGCGACTACTGCGTCGCCCATTTCCTGCGTACCTACTTTCGCGCAACCCGGCGACCAGATGTCACCTGTGCGCAGCCCTTGGTCCAATACCAGGCTCACGGCCTTTTCAATAGCATCAGCGGCCACAACCTGATTGAAGCTGTAACGCAACATCATCGACACCGACAGAATCGTCGCCAACGGGTTGGCGATGCCTTTGCCTGCGATGTCCGGCGCCGAACCGTGGCACGGCTCGTACATGCCTTTATTGTTGGCATCCAGCGAGGCCGACGGCAACATGCCGATGGATCCGGTGAGCATCGAAGCTTCGTCGGACAGGATATCGCCGAACAGGTTGTCGGTGACGATCACGTCGAACTGCTTCGGTGCACGCACCAGTTGCATGGCGGCGTTGTCGACGTACATGTGGCTCAGCTCGACATCCGGGTAATCCTTGGCCACTTGCTCGACGATTTCGCGCCACAGCTGGCTGGACGCCAGAACGTTGGCCTTGTCGACCGAGCAGAGCTTCTTGCCGCGTACACGCGCCATGTCGAAACCGACACGGGCGATACGACGGATTTCGCTTTCGCTGTATGGCAGGGTGTCGTAAGCCTGACGCTCGCCATTTTCCAGCTCGCGCACACCACGTGGCGCGCCGAAGTAGATACCGCCGGTCAGTTCACGGACGATCAGGATGTCCAGGCCCGCGACGATTTCCGCTTTCAGGCTCGAAGCTTCGGCCAGTTGCGGATACAGAATCGCCGGACGCAGGTTGCCGAACAGGCCCAGTTGCGCACGAATCTTCAACAAGCCGCGCTCTGGACGAATATCACGCTCGATGGTGTCCCATTTCGGACCACCCACCGCACCCAGCAACACCGCATCGGCAGCGCGAGCGCGGGCCAGGGTTTCGTCGGCCAACGGCACGCCGTGCTTGTCGATGGCGGCGCCGCCGATCACGTCATGGCTCAGCTCAAAATCCAGCGCGAACTTGTCGTTGGCCAGCTCCAGCACCTTGACCGCTTCGGTCATGATTTCCGGGCCAATACCGTCACCTGGGAGAATCAGAATCTGCTTGCTCATGCGTTCCTCATGTCATCAGTCGGCGCGCTCATGGGCGCGCCCGGAAAAATTCCAGCGCTCGGCGCTTATCGTTCAGCCATCAGCACCAGCACATCGGTGCTGAACGAACCATCGGCTTCTATCTCGAAATACTCGCGCACTTCGTTGCCCATTGCCTGCTGCAACTCACGGATCGCCACGCGCAATGCTTGCGGTGTGCGCATGCGCTCGACCCAGGAGTTGTACTCCAGACGCAGCCGCTGGCGCGTGGTGCTACGGGTATGCAACCCCGCCTCGCTGACCTGACGCAACCACTCCCCGGCGGAATAATCACGCACGTGGCTGGTGTCGCGCAGCACTTCAACGCTTTGCAGGTAAGTGTCGAACAACGGACTGCCCGGAGACAAGACATCTATGAACGCTGCCACGCCACCCGGCTTGAGTACCCGGCGCACTTCGCGCAAAGCCTGCCCGAGATCGCTCCAATGGTGCGCCGAATAACGGCTGAAGACGAAATCGAATTCACCATCGGCGAACGGCAGACGCTCCGCCGCACCGAGCACGGTGGTCACGTTGTTCAGGCCACGATCAACCGCAGCGCCAGCCACCACGTCGAGCATCTGCTGCGACAGGTCGTAGGCCACTACTTCTTTCACCAGCGAAGCGACATGAAAACTCACATGACCAGCACCGCAGCCCAGGTCCAGCACACGTGCATCATCGCGACCTGCGAGTTCGGCCTGTAGCAGTGCGAATTCGGTACCTTGGGCGTGTACTGCGCTGCTCAGGTAGGCGGCAGCCTGTTCACCGAATTGCTTTTGTACGACTTCGCTGTGCTGGGCAGTGCTGGTCATGATGACTTCCTTAAGGGGTGAGTCTTGTGGTGTTTATTGGGGCCTCATCGCGAGCAATCAAGCGTCGCGGAACAACCATGGCTGGCTGGCGCGGTGCCTGGCTTCGAACGCGGCAATCGCATCACCGTCCTGCAAGGTCAGGCCGATATCGTCCAGACCGTTGAGCAGGCAGTGTTTGCGGAACGCATCGATTTCAAAGCTCAGGACCTTGCCGTCAGGACGGGTCACGGTCTGGGCCTGCAAGTCGATCTGCAACTGGTAGCCAGGATTGGCTTCCACCTGCGCAAACAACTCGTCGACTTCAGCGTCGCTCAAGATGATTGGCAGCAAGCCGTTCTTGAAGCTGTTGTTGAAGAAAATATCGGCGTAGCTCGGCGCGATGATGCTGCGGAAACCGTACTCTTCCAGGGCCCAAGGCGCATGCTCGCGGCTCGAACCGCAGCCGAAGTTTTCCCGGGCGAGCAACACGCTGGCACCTTGATAACGCTCGGCGTTGAGCACGAAGTCCTTGTTCAACGGACGCTTGGAGTTGTCCTGATACGGTTGGCCCACATCCAGGTAACGCCACTCGTCGAACAGATTCGGGCCAAAACCGGTGCGCTTGATCGACTTCAAGAACTGCTTGGGAATGATCTGATCGGTGTCGACGTTGGCACGATCCAAAGGCGCGACAAGACCAGTGTGCTGGGTAAAAGCTTTCATGCTGCGCTCCTTTAGATCAATTCACGGACGTCGACGAAACGACCGTTGACAGCGGCGGCGGCGGCCATCGCCGGGCTCACCAGGTGCGTACGGCCACCGGCGCCCTGACGACCTTCGAAGTTACGGTTGGAGGTCGATGCGCAATGCTCGCCGGACTCCAAACGGTCCGGGTTCATTGCCAGGCACATCGAGCACCCTGGCTCACGCCATTCGAAACCGGCCTCGAGGAAAATCTTGTCCAGCCCTTCAGCTTCGGCTTGGGCCTTCACCAGGCCCGAACCCGGCACCACAATGGCTTGCTTGATGGTCGAAGCCACTTTACGGCCCTTGGCAATCACCGCCGCAGCGCGCAAATCTTCGATCCGCGAGTTGGTGCAGGAGCCAATGAATACGCGGTCCAGTTGAATGTCGGTGATCGCCTGATTGGCGGTCAAACCCATGTATTTCAAGGCGCGGACGATGGAGTCGCGCTTGACCAGGTCCATCTCTTTAGCCGGATCCGGCACGTTCTGATCGACCGCGAGGACCATTTCCGGGGAAGTACCCCAGCTGACTTGCGGTTTGATCTGCGCAGCATCGAGTTCAACGATGGTGTCGAACTTGGCATCTGCATCGGAAACCAGGTCTTTCCAGGCTTCGACAGCCAAATCCCACTCCGCGCCTTTCGGTGCGAACGGACGCCCCTTGACGTAGGCAACGGTCTTTTCGTCAGCGGCAACCAGACCAACCCGCGCACCGGCTTCGATGGACATGTTGCAGATGGTCATGCGGCCTTCGACCGACAACTCACGAATCGCGCTACCGGCGAATTCGATGGCGTGGCCGTTACCGCCGGCAGTGCCGATCTTGCCGATAACAGCCAGAACGATGTCCTTGGCGGTCACGCCGAACGGCAAGGTGCCTTCGACCGAAACCAGCATGTTCTTCATTTTCTTGGCGACCAGGCACTGGGTGGCGAGCACGTGCTCGACCTCGGAAGTGCCGATACCGTGAGCCAATGCGCCAAAAGCGCCGTGGGTCGAGGTATGGGAGTCACCGCAGACCACGGTCATGCCCGGCAAGGTTGCGCCCTGCTCCGGACCGATAACGTGAACGATGCCTTGACGTACGTCATTCATCTTGAATTCGACGATGCCATATTCGTCACAGTTGTCATCGAGGGTCTGAACCTGCAAACGCGAGACTTCGTCAGCGATGGCGGCAATGCCGCCCTTGCGCTCTGGAGTCGTCGGTACGTTGTGGTCCGGGGTCGCGATGTTGGCATCGATGCGCCACGGTTTGCGCCCGGCCAGACGCAGACCTTCGAAGGCTTGCGGCGAGGTCACTTCGTGAATGATGTGACGATCGATGTAGATCAGCGCCGAACCATCGTCGCGCTGCTTGACCAAATGCGAATCCCAGAGCTTGTCGTAGAGCGTTTTGCCGGCCATCAGACGTTTCCTCATCAGCTTGTTTCTATGCCCCGGGTTAAGGACGCTTCAATAACCCCTTGGCTTGTGAGGTCGATCCTATGGGGTTACATTAAATAACTCAAATTCATATTTTTTATGCTTTGGATAACCAACTGGAATACAACCATGGACCTGGCCAACCTCAATGCTTTTATAGCCATCGCCGAGACCGGCAGCTTCTCCGGTGCAGGTGAACGGCTGCACCTGACCCAGCCGGCCATCAGCAAACGCATCGCCGGGCTGGAGCAGCAGCTCAAGGTGCGGCTGTTTGATCGACTGGGTCGGGAAGTCAGCCTGACCGAAGCCGGACGCGCCCTCCTGCCGCGGGCTTATCAGATTCTTAACGTGCTGGATGACACGCGCCGGGCGCTGACCAACCTGACCGGCGAAGTGACCGGCCGTCTGACACTGGCGACCAGTCACCACATCGGTCTACACCGCCTGCCGCCCTTGCTGCGGGCGTTCACCCGGCGCTATCCCGAGGTCGCGCTGGATATTCAGTTCCTCGATTCGGAAGTTGCCTACGAGGAAATTCTGCATGGCCGCGCCGAACTGGCGGTCATTACCCTGGCGCCCGAGCCACACACGCTGGTGAAGGCCACGCCGGTGTGGGACGACCCACTGGACTTCGTGGCGGCCCCGGAACACTCGCTGATCAGCAACGGCGCCGTCAGCCTGGCCGATATTGCCCGCCATCCGGCGGTTTTCCCTGGTGGTAACACCTTTACCCACCACATCGTGCAACGACTTTTCGAAGCCCAAGGGCTGACGCCGAACATCGCGATGAGCACTAACTATCTGGAAACTATCAAGATGATGGTTTCCATTGGCCTGGCCTGGAGCGTGTTGCCACGCACCATGCTCGACGATCAAGTGGCACGCATTCCTTTACCGGGCATACAACTCACTCGCCAGCTAGGCTATATCGTGCACACCGAACGGACGCTGTCGAATGCTGCACGGGCTTTCATGGCCTTGTTGGACGCACAAATCGATTTGCCACGGACTCACGGCTAAGTTGTGCTAATCCTTTAAGGTTGAAAATCCCAGCGCCAAACACCCCATTCAGCCCAAGGCTTGTTACCCATGCCCAAATCTGCTGACCGCACTCGCTCACGCACGCCCCCAATGCCGCGCATTCAGGCGCTCGACCCGCGTACCTCGGAGCAGATTTGGGAGAGTGCGCCACAACTGCTCGCCGCCTTGAACGGTGCACGCTTGGGCGCCTGGTACTGGGACATTGAACGCGGGCTGATCAGCTGGTCGCGGGGGACTCAAGCCCTGTTCGGGTTTGACCCAAAAAAGCCACTGCCGGCCGACTTGGAATACCTGGATCTGTTGCCGGTGGAGGATCGCGCCAAAACCCTGCGGGCCTTTAACGCCGTGGTCGCTGGCGCACCGCTGGAACAGGCGATGCATCACCGGATCCGCTGGCCCGACGGCAGCCTGCACTGGCTGGAGATCAACGGCAGCCTGATACCGGACAAACAAGGCCGGCCACGGATGATCGGGGTGATCCGCGAGATCACCCATCAACGCCAGCGCGAACAGGCCCTGAGCAGCTCTGAGAAACGTTTCGCAACGCTATTTCATCTATGCCCGAACATGGTGCTGCTGACCCGCCAGGAAGACGGCCTGATCAGCGAAGCCAATCAATACTTCGAAAGCCTGTTTGGCTGGCCCGTGCACAGCGTGATCGGCCGCACGACACTGGAACTGGGCCTTTGGGTGAACCCGGAACAACGCGCCAAACTGGTCAAGGCAACCAAGGCCAAGGGCGAGCTGGTCAGCATGGAGGTGCAGTTTCGCGCCAGCAACGGCCAGGTCCACGATGGCATTCTCAGCGCGCAAAAGGTTGAACTCGAAGGCCAGCCCTACCTGCTCAGCACATTCCTCGACACCAGCGAACGCAAACTCGCCGAGCAAGCGCTCAAAGACAGCCAGGAGCGCCTGGACCTGGCCCTGGATTCAGCGCAACTCGGCACCTGGGACTGGCACATTCCCAGTGGCATGCTCTACGGCTCGGCCCGCGCCGCGCAGTTGCATGGCCTTGACCCGGTGCCCTTTCACGAACCCTTCGATGCGTTTTTCGAAGGTGTGCCCGACGATGAGCGCGGCAGCATGCGCGACGCCTACCGCAGCCTCCGCGAAGGCCCGGCCGGCAATTATCAGCTGACCTACCACGTGCAATTGGCCGACGGCAGTTCGCGCTACCTGGAAAGCCGTGCACGGCTCTATCGCGATGAGTCCGGCGCGCCACTGCGCATGGCCGGCACTCTGCTCGACATCACCGACCAGGTGGAGCGCGAACAACGCCTGATCACCTCCGAGGAAAAATTCGCCAGCCTGTTCCAGGTCAGCCCGGACCCGATCTGCGTGACGCGCCAGGACACGGGTCAGTTCATCGAAATCAACTCCGCTTTCACCCAGACCTTCGGCTGGACCACCCGCGACGTCATCGACCGCAGCGCCGACGAAATCGGCCTCTGGGACGCCTCGGTGAAACGCCAGCAGCGCATCGAACAGGTGATTCGTGAACAAGCGTTGAACAACGTCGCGATCATCGTTCACCACAAGGACGGACAACCCCTGACCTGCGTGATTTCCAGTCGCCAGATCAGCGTCGGCAACGAGCCATGCATCGTCACCACCTTGCGCGACATCACCCAGCAGCAACGTTCCGAGGCAGCGCTCAAGGCCAGCGAAGAAAAATTTGCCAAAGCGTTTCACTCCAGCCCCGACGCCATCACCATCACCGAGCGCGACAGCGGACGTTACCTGGAGGTCAATGATGGTTTCTGTCGGTTGACCGGCTACCGTGCCGATGAGGTGGTTGGCAAAACCGTGTATCAGGTCGGCCTCTGGGCCGAAGAAAAACAACGCTCGGCACTGCTGGCCGAATTGAAGATCAAAGGCCGGGTGCATCACCAGGAAATGCTCGGTCGCAACAAGCGCGGCGAGATTCTCACGCTCGAGGTGTCGGTCGAACCCATCACCCTGAACGAAACCGCCTGCCTGCTGCTGACCGCCCGGGACGTCAGCCTGCTGAAAAATGCCGAAGCGCAGATCCGTCACCTGGCCTACCACGACCCGCTGACCAACCTGCCCAACCGCGCCCTGCTAATGGATCGCCTGAGCCAGCAGATCGCCCTGCTCAAACGCCACAACCTGCGCGGCGCCCTACTGTTCCTCGATCTCGACCACTTCAAGCACATCAACGACTCGCTGGGTCACCCGGTGGGCGACACGGTGCTGAAAATCATCACCGCACGACTCGAAGCCAGCGTGCGCATGGAAGACACCGTGGCGCGACTGGGTGGCGATGAGTTTGTGGTGCTGTTGAGCGGCCTGGAAGGTACACGCAGCGAGGTCACCGAACAGGTTCGCGAGCTGGCCGACACGTTGCGCGAACTGCTGTCCGAGCCGATGTTCCTCGACGGTCAGCGCCTGCAAGTCACACCGAGCATCGGCGTGGCCTTGATCCCCGATCACGGCTCAACCCCGACCGACCTGCTCAAGCGCGCCGACATCGCGCTCTACCGGGCCAAGGACTCGGGGCGCAATACCACGCAGATGTTCCACACCACCATGCAAAAAGCCGCCAGTGAACGCCTGCGGATGGAAACCGACCTGCGCCTGGCCCTTTCACGAGGCGAGTTCAGCGTGCAGTACCAGCCTCAGGTGGACGCGCAAGACGATCGAATCATCGGCGCTGAAGCCCTGGTACGCTGGCACCACCCGCAGCTGGGCGTGCAATCGCCCACCGAATTCATCAAGGTGCTGGAGGACAGCGGACTGATTCTGGAAGTCGGCACCTGGATCCTCGATGAAGCCTGCCAGGCCTTCAGGCAACTGATCGATGGAGGCCTGATCGATCCGTTGAATTTCAGTCTTTGTGTGAACATCAGCCCACGGCAATTTCGCCAGAATGACTTCGTCGAACGGATTGAACACTGCCTGAGCAGTCACGGGTTACCGTGCTCGCTGCTCAAGCTGGAGATTACCGAAGGCATCGTGATCCAGAACCTGGACGACACCATCGGCAAGATGCGCCGCCTGAAGAAACTCGGTGTCAGCTTTGCCATGGACGATTTTGGCACCGGTTACTCCTCGCTGACGTACCTGAAGCGCCTGCCGGTGGACACATTGAAGATCGACCAGTCCTTTATCCACGATGCGACCACCGACCCGAACGATGCAGAAATCATCCGCGCCATTGTGGCCATGGCACGCAGCCTGGAATTGGAAGTGATCGCCGAAGGAGTGGAGACACCGGAGCAGCTGGCGTTTCTACAAGGGCTGGGCTGCCATTTGTATCAGGGCTATCTGCACAGTCGACCGCTACCGCTGGAGGGGTTCCTGAAACTGCTCAAATGACGAGCACAAAAAAGGGCGCCAGTGGCGCCCTTCTTCATCGCGATGACTCAGTGTTCCAGAGCCGGTTTTTCAGGCTGCTTCAGAGACCTGGACACCCAGCAAACGCGATACCTGATCCAGTTCGGTCTCACGACGCAGGACTGTGAACAGCTCCACCGCTTCGGGATAATTGCGGGTCAGCATCGCCAGCCACTGCTTCAAGCGACCCGGCGACTGGCGTGGCGTCATCTGTGCCTTGGCTTGCAACCAGAAGTCCTGAAGCAGGGGCAGCAACTCAGCCCAGGTCATCTCGACCACTTCCTCACCCGCCCGTGCCGCAGCGATTTGCCGCGCCAGGTCAGGGCGCGAGACCAGGCCGCGACCCAGCATGATGTCTTCCACGCCGCTGATTTCACGGCAACGGCGCCAGTCTTCAACGCTCCAGATATCGCCATTGGCGAACACCGGCACCTTGACCACTTCCTGCACCCGTGGGATCCACTCCCAATGCGCTGGCGGCTTGTAGCCGTCAGTCTTGGTCCGTGCATGCACCACAATGTGCGCTGCACCGCCCTCAGCCAATGCCGTGGCACACACCAGCGCGCCGTCGGGACTGTCAAAACCCAATCGCATCTTGGCGGTCACCGGGATGTGCGCCGGCACTGCGCGGCGCACGTGCTCGACGATTTCGTTGAGCAGCTCAGGCTCTTTGAGAAGTACTGCACCGCCGCGTGATTTGTTCACGGTCTTGGCCGGGCAACCGAAATTCAGATCAATCACCTCTGAGCCCAGCTCACAGGCCAGCGCCGCGTTTTCCGCCAGGCACACCGGATCGGAACCGAGCAGTTGCACACGCAACGGCACGCCGGCAGCGGTCTTGGCGCCGTTCAGCAGTTCAGGGCCGAATTTGTGGAAATAGGCAGGTGTAAGCAGTTGATCGTTGATCCGAATGAACTCGGTCACGCACCAATCGATACCGCCAACACGAGTCAACACGTCCCGCAGGATGTTGTCGACCAACCCCTCCATGGGCGCCAAAGCAATTTGCATGGAAAACACTCAACGAAAAACGTGCGGCAGTTTACTGGATTTACACCACGTAGGGGCGGGGGGGCTTTGTCAGATCGTGACTTGCAACGCCGGGCCGTAGCCTTCGATGAATTCCGCCGGCATGCGCTTGGGCTTGCCGCTGGACAGCTCGATGCAGACAAACGTGGTTTGCGCCCGCAGCAACGTGGCGTTGTCGCTGGGGCGGATCAGCTGGAAGTGTCGGGTCATCTTCAGGCGCTGATCCCAGTCGACGATCCAGGTCGCCAACTGCAATTCATCGTCCTCATACGCGGCAGCCAGGTAATCGATTTCGTGGCGCACCACCGCCATCGCCCGGTCCAGCCGCCGATACTCGGTCAGGTCCAGCCCCAGGCGCTGCGAGTGGCGCCAGGCGCAGCGCTCGAGCCAGGTGACGTACACGGCGTTATTGGCGTGCCCCAGACCATCGATGTCTTCGGCAGCCACCTGCAGGTCAATGATAAATGGCGTTGCCCGATCCCAGCCCATGCCCCACTCCCGGTCAGATTATTCGACCGGGGGAGTGTAACGGATGATCAGGCAGATTGGCGCGCCTGCAAGCTACGACCGGACAGCAGCGACAGCACGCCTTCGATCAATCGAGGATCAGCCAGCACCCGCTGATGCCCCCCCTCTTCCAGGCGCAACAGGCGACTGTCGAACCAGGCGTCGTGAATCAGCTGCGACTCCTTGACCGAGACAAAGCAGTCGTCTTCGGCGTGTACGATCAGCCCCGGCATATCCAGCTGGTAATGGGCGACATCAAGTCGCGAGGCCTGGATGCCAACATCCTGCTCGACCTTGCGGATAAACGCCGAGCGCGCCTTGGGCGGCATGCGAACGTGACGGGCAAAACCGCGCAACACAGCGAGAATCCGCGCCGGTGCGGCGATACTGACCAGGGTTTCAGTGCGCAAACCCAATTGAACGGCAAGCATCGCACTGGCACCCCCCATAGAGTGACCGATGACCGCTTGCAAAGGTGGCAGCTCCGCCGCCGCTTCAAGCATGGCTCGCGCAAACAGCACCACATTGGCCTCGCGACCAGGAGAACGACCGTGAGCCGGGCCATCCAGCGCAACCACGGTGTAGCCGGCGTCTACCAGCGCCGTGATCAGACTGGCAAATTGCGTCGGCCGACCTTCCCAGCCGTGCATCAACAGCACCGTCGGGCCCTGCCCCCAGCGCAACGCTGAAAGGCCGAAGCGCAAGGTGATTCGCTCGGAATTCGCCAGCAGCGGCATTTCCCAATCACGCGGCGGCAGCTCGCGCGGCGTCATGAACGCCGAACGCATCTTGCTTGCCACCAACTGTGGTGCGACCCAGCCCAAGGTGCCATTAACGCCACGAATCCAACTTAACGTGCTCATCGCTCATCTCCAAAGGCTTGTGCTTCAGGTCATAGCACCGCCGACTTAGCGGCACGCAATAATCGATCGGACAACTCGCCGGCACCCAGCGCCCGCGCCAGGGCCAAACCACCGACCATCAGCGCCAAGTCAGCCAGCGCTTTGTCGATGTCTTCCGGGCTGGCGGCCAATTGCGCGACCATCAGTTCGACGTGTTCATTCAAGGCCAGACGGAAATCGTCCGGCAAACGCCCCAACTCGCCTATCGACGCCGGAATCGGGCAGGCGTGTTCGGTGGAATCACGGTGTTTGCGTGACAGGTAAAACGCAGCGACCAACGCCCGGCGCTCCTCGCCAGTCAGCTCGGCGTCCATATCGGCAATCATGGCCCGACGCTGGCCGAGCAATTGAGTGAAGGCCTCCAGCATCATCGCGTCCTTGCTTTCGAAGTGAGCATAGAAACCGCCGACGGTAAGGCCGGCAGCGCCCATCACTTCACCCACGCTAGGTTCTGCCGGGCCACGCTGAATCAGCGCGGAACTGGCGGCCTGGAGAATACGTTCACGGGTTTTAGCTTTTTTGTCGTTCATCGTTATCTCCGAATATTACGATTAGAATATTATTCTCATAATAATTTTACGCAAGTCGTTGATGTGACCGTTGGTCAGAAGAAAGTTTTGGGAGAATGAGGGATTAGCTAAACGCCAGACAAACAAAAGGGCCATTCAATAATTGAATGACCCTTATAAATCCCGCAGAGCGGGTAATCGTGGCGTCCCCTAGGGGACTCGAACCCCTGTTACCGCCGTGAAAGGGCGGTGTCCTAGGCCACTAGACGAAGGGGACACAAACCCTTCTATACAACTGATCAGTGCTGAGTACTGATCGATTCAAGGCCGGTGTGGCCAGACCTTGAACTGTAAAATTTGGTGGAGCTAGACGGGATCGAACCGTCGACCTCTTGCATGCCATGCAAGCGCTCTCCCAGCTGAGCTATAGCCCCGGATTTTTCGCCTCGCGGCGGAGCGACGTTTTGCAACATCACTTCTGTAAAACTGGCGTCCCCTAGGGGACTCGAACCCCTGTTACCGCCGTGAAAGGGCGGTGTCCTAGGCCACTAGACGAAGGGGACGCAAACCCTTCTATACAACTGATCAACGCTGAGTGCTGATCGCTTCAAAACCGGTGTGGCCAAGCCTTGAAGTGTAAATTGGTGGAGCTAGACGGGATCGAACCGTCGACCTCTTGCATGCCATGCAAGCGCTCTCCCAGCTGAGCTATAGCCCCTCATCGCTGAGG
This sequence comes from Pseudomonas sp. GW822-FHT02D10, assembly GCF_058802345.1. NCBI lineage: Bacteria > Pseudomonadati > Pseudomonadota > Gammaproteobacteria > Pseudomonadales > Pseudomonadaceae > Pseudomonas > Pseudomonas sp. GW822-FHT02D10. The sequence goes on along the minus strand of NZ_JBXAOB010000022.1, from coordinate 44,747 downwards.
ACGGGGCGAATCTTAAGGGCGTATCGAAAGACTGTCAAATTTATTTTCAACAATTTTCAATATTTTTTGCCGACATAACAATCACTTACCGCCCTCCCCCCGAAAAACGGGGCTTTTGGAAAGATCGTCCGAACGCGGCCCGAGCCTTTGGCAGCTGCTACGCGATAGCGCCCAAGAGCTTTTCCCACTCTTTGTTTTCTTTCTTCGACACGCCACCGAGCAAGTCGATGGCCTGGCGCAGACGGAAACGCGTCAGATCCGGGCCGAGGATTTCCATCGCATCCAGCACCGAGACCGAACTGGCCTGACCGGTGATGGCGGCGAACATCAGCGGCATGGCGTCACGCAGCTTCAACTCCAGGGATTCGACCACTGCCTGAATGGTCGCCGTGATGCTGTCCTTCTCCCACTGACGCAGGCTTTCGAGCTTCCACAGGATCAACTGCATCAACTGGCGAACCTGATCGCCCGAGAGCTTCTTGGATTCGAACAGCTTGGCATCCGGGGTCACGCCACCGGCGAAGAAGAACCCGGCCAACGGTGCGATCTGGCTGAAGGTTTCAACCCGACCTTGCACGTGCGGCGCGATCTTCATCATGTACTCGGGGTTCAGCGCCCAGGTCTGCACACGGCTGGCAAACTCTTCCACCGGCAGATCACGCAACCATTGGCCGTTGAGCCACGACAGTTTCTCGATGTCGAAAATCGGCCCGCCCAGGGAAACGCGTTTCAGGTCGAAGTTGTCGACCATTTCCTGCAGCGAGAACTTCTCGCGCTCGTCCGGCATCGACCAGCCCATGCGACCGAGGTAGTTGAGCATCGCTTCCGGCATAAAGCCCATGCGCTCGTAGAACGTCACCGAGGTCGGGTTCTTGCGCTTGGACAGCTTGCTCTTGTCCGGGTTACGCAGCAGCGGCATGTAGCACAGCGCCGGTTGCTCCCAGCCGAAGTACTCGTAAAGCAGGATCAGCTTCGGCGCCGAGGGCAGCCACTCTTCACCGCGCAAGACGTGAGTGATGCCCATCAGGTGGTCGTCGACCACGTTGGCGAGGAAGTAGGTCGGCAGGCCGTCGGTCTTCATCAACACTTGCATGTCCATGCGATCCCACGGGATCTCGACGTCGCCACGGAGCATGTCCGGCACCACGCAGACGCCTTCGGTCGGCACCTTCATGCGGATGACGTGCGGCTCGCCAGCGGCCAGACGGCGCGCGACTTCTTCCTTGGAGAGCAACAGCGCGCGACCGTCGTAACGCGGGGTTTCACCGCGGGCCATTTGTTCGGCACGCATCTGGTCCAGTTCTTCGGCGGTGCAGAAGCACGGGAAGGCATGGCCCAGATCGACCAGTTGCTGGCAGTACTTCTGATAGATGTCGCCACGCTCGCTCTGGCGATACGGACCGTGCGGACCGCCCACATCCGGGCCTTCGCTCCAGTTGATGCCCAACCAGCGCAAGGCATCGAAAATCTGCTGTTCGGACTCGCGGGTCGAACGCAATTGGTCGGTGTCTTCAATCCGCAGGATGAACTCACCGCCATGCTGCTTGGCAAAGCAATAGTTGAACAAAGCGATGTAAGCGGTGCCGACATGGGGATCGCCGGTAGGCGATGGCGCGATGCGAGTGCGGACGGTGGTCATGGCGTGTCTCGAAAGAATATAAAAAGCGGAGATGAAACAAAGGGCGAATGGTAACAGGCGTTGCCCGCCCGGCTCCAGTGAGCAGGGCATTTAAGCCAACGTTGAGGCTACAAAAGGCTCTGGCACCGTTCAATGGCTGATTATCAATAAGTGGCATTTACCGCCTATCGGCTATATGACAGATTCGCGCAACGATAAATCTCCTTACACTTTCTCGACTACAGTCTGCCCATGCCTGCCCAACTCAAGCGTCGCCTGTTTATTTTCCTGTTTATCGTCCTGCTGATTGCCGGGGGCTTCTTTGCTCAATGGCTCTTCAAGGGACGTTTTTATGAAAGCACCGATAACGCTTATGTCCAGGGTGAAATTACCCGCGTCTCCAGCCAGTTGGGCGCGCGCATCGAGGAAGTGCTGGTGCAGGACAACCAGCATGTCGAAAAGGGCCAGTTACTGATCAAACTCGAAGGCGACGACTTTCATCTCGCCGTCGACCGCGCCAACGCCGCCCTCGCCACTCGCGAGGCCGAGCGCCTGCAAGCCCAGAGCAAGCTGACCCAACAAGCCAGCCTGATCGCCGCCAGCGAAGCCCAGGTCGCTGCCAGCCAGGCCACCCTCGGCCGCTCGCAAATCGATTTGTCCCGCGCGCAAACCCTGCGCAAACCGGGTTACGTCTCGGAAGAACGGGTGACCACCCTCTCCGCCGACAACCATATCGCCCGCTCGCAAGTGGCCAAGGCTCAGGCGGATGCCCAAAGCCAGCGCCAGCAGGTCAACGCTTTGGCGGCCGAGATCAAGCGCCTCGACGCCCAAATCGCCAACGCCAAAACCGATTTGGCCCAAGCCCAACTGAACCTGACCCGTAGCGAAATCCACGCACCGATCAGCGGCCTGATCGGCCAGCGTGCCGCCCGCAATGGCCAATACGTGCAGGCCGGCGCTTACCTGCTGTCGATCGTCCCGGATCAGGACATCTGGATTCAAGCCAACTTCAAGGAAACCCAGATTGGCCACATGCAGCCCGGCCAGAAAGCCGAGCTGACCTTCGATGCCTACAGCGACACGCCGATCGAAGCCCGGGTCAACAGCCTGTTCGCCGCCTCGGGCGCGCAGTTCAGCCTGCTGCCACCGGACAATGCCACCGGCAACTTCACCAAAGTCGTACAACGGATTCCGGTGAAACTGACTTTTGCTGCTGACAATCCGCTGCACGGCAAGATCCGCCCAGGCATGTCGGTCACCGTCAAAGTGAACATCAAAGATTCTGTCGATGGCCGGTGATCAACTGATCCGCCCGGTCGGCGAACCGACCCGGCGGGACTGGATTGCGGTGATGAGCGTGATGCTCGGCGCCTTCATGGCGGTGCTCGACATCCAGATCACCAACGCCTCGCTCAAGGACATTCAAGGCGCGCTGTCAGCGACACTGGAAGAGGGCTCGTGGATTTCCACCTCGTACCTGGTGGCGGAAATCATCATGATCCCGCTCACCGCGTGGCTGGTGCAGCTGCTTTCGGCACGACGGCTGGCGGTCTGGGTTTCGCTGGGGTTTCTCGCCGCCTCCCTGCTCTGCTCAATGGCCTGGAGCCTGGAGAGCATGATCGTGTTCCGCGCCTTGCAGGGTTTCACTGGCGGTGCGCTGATCCCGCTGGCGTTCACCCTGACGCTGATCAAACTCCCCGAACACCATCGCGCCAAAGGCATGGCGATGTTCGCCATGACCGCGACTTTCGCGCCCTCCATCGGCCCGACCCTCGGCGGCTGGTTGACGGAAAACTGGGGCTGGAAGTACATCTTCTACATCAACATCCCGCCGGGGCTGATCATGATCGCCGGCCTCATGTATGGCCTTGAGAAAAAAGAAGCCCACTGGGAATTGCTCAAAAGCACCGACTACATAGGCATTCTCACGCTGGGGGTTGGCCTGGGGTGCTTGCAGGTGTTTCTTGAGGAAGGTCATCGCAAGGACTGGCTGGAGTCGAACCTGATCGTGACGCTGGGTTGCATCGCCCTGCTGAGCCTGATCACCTTTGTGATCGTGCAAGTGTCCAAGCCCAATCCGCTGATCAATCTGGGCATCTTGCGCAACCGCAATTTCGGTTTATCGAGTATTTCCAGCCTGGGCATGGGCGTCGGGCTGTATGGCTCGATTTATCTGCTGCCCCTATATCTGGCGCAGATCCAGAACTACAACGCCTTGCAGATCGGCGAAGTGATCATGTGGATGGGCGTGCCGCAGCTGTTCCTGATTCCGCTGGTGCCGAAACTGATGAAGTTCGTTTCGCCGAAGTGGCTGTGCACGCTCGGTTTTGGCCTGTTTGGCTTGGCAAGCATTCTTTCGGGCGCGCTCAACCCGGATTTCGCCGGACCGCAGTTCAATCAGATCCAGCTCGTCCGGGCGCTGGGCCAGCCGCTGATCATGGTGACCATCTCGCTGATCGCCACCGCCTACATCCTGCCGCAGGATGCAGGCTCCGCTTCGAGCCTGTTCAATATTCTGCGTAACCTCGGCGGCGCGATTGGCATCGCCCTGCTCGCCACCCTATTGGATGCACGAACCAAGACTTACTTCGATTATTTGCGTGAGTCGATCGTGCCGATCAACCCGCAAGTGGCCGAACGCATGGCGAGCATGACTGATCGATTTGGCAGTGAGACGGCGGCGCTGGGCAAGCTCAGTGAGATCGCCCATCAGCAGGCCTCGATCATGGCCTACAACGATGCGTTTCACTTTGTCGGGATTGCGCTGGGGGTGAGCATGCTGGCGATCTTGCTGACCAAGGCGTTGCCGGCAGGGTTGAAGGCTGGCGAGGCGCATTGAGACTGCGGCGCCCCTATCGCGAGCAAGCTCGCTCCCACATTGGACCGCGCATGCCTGGACAACGCGATCAACTGTGGGAGCGAGCTTGCTCGCGATGAGGCCATTTCAGGCATCGCAAATCAGACGGTCAACAACCGCTCGCGCATCTTGGCGATTTCGTCGCGTGTCTGCGCGGCTGCTTCGAACTCTAGGTCGCGGGCGAGCTGGTACATTTTCTCTTCCAGCTGACGAATGCGCTTGGCGATTTCGCTCGGTGAACGCAGTTCGTTTTCGTACTTGGCGCTTTCCTCCGCAGCCTTGGCCATGCCCTTGCGCTTCTTGCTGCGCGAGCCCGGCACGACGGCGCCTTCCATGATATCGGCGACGTCCTTGAATACGCCTTTTGGGGTGATGCCATTGGCCAGGTTGAAGGCGATCTGTTTGTCGCGACGACGCTCGGTCTCGCCAATCGCTCGCTCCATCGAGCCAGTGATCCGGTCGGCATACAGAATCGCCCGGCCATTGAGGTTACGTGCCGCACGGCCGATGGTCTGAATCAGCGAACGCTCGGAACGCAGGAAGCCCTCCTTGTCCGCATCGAGAATCGCCACCAGCGACACTTCCGGCATGTCCAGCCCCTCACGCAGCAGGTTGATCCCCACCAGCACATCGAAGGTGCCCAGACGCAAATCGCGAATGATCTCGACCCGCTCCACGGTGTCGATGTCCGAATGCAGATAACGCACGCGCACACCGTGGTCGGCGAGGTAGTCGGTCAAGTCTTCGGACATGCGCTTGGTCAGCGTGGTGACCAGCACCCGCTCTTCAAGCGCCACGCGCTTGGTGATTTCCGAGAGCAAGTCGTCGACCTGGGTCAGCGCCGGACGGATTTCGATTTGCGGGTCGACCAGACCGGTCGGCCGCACCAACTGCTCGATCACTCGACCGGCGTGCTCGGCCTCATAGTTGCCCGGGGTCGCCGAGACGAAAATCGTCTGCGGACTGATACTTTCCCACTCGTCAAAACGCATGGGCCGGTTATCCAGCGCCGACGGCAGGCGGAAGCCATATTCCACCAGCGTTTCTTTACGCGAACGGTCGCCCTTATACATCGCACCGACCTGCGGCACGCTGACGTGGGATTCGTCGATCACCAGCAAGGCGTCGGCCGGCAGGTAGTCGAACAAGGTCGGCGGAGCCTCTCCGGAGGCACGACCCGACAGGTAGCGCGAGTAGTTTTCGATACCGTTGCAGTAACCCAGTTCCAGAATCATTTCCAGATCGAAACGGGTGCGCTGCTCCAGCCGTTGGGCTTCCACCAGTTTATTGTTGGAGCGCAGGTATTCCAGGCGCTCCTGGAGCTCAACCTTGATCCCTTCGATGGCCCCCAACAGGGTTTCTCGCGGTGTGACATAGTGGCTTTTCGGATAGAAGGTGAAACGCGGCAGTTGGCGAATCACTTCGCCGGTCAACGGATCGAAGGCAGAAATCTTCTCCACTTCATCATCGAAGAGCTCAATACGGATCGCTTCAAAATCGGATTCCGCCGGGTGGATATCAATCACGTCGCCGCGCACGCGGAAGGTTGCGCGGGCAAAATCCATATCGTTGCGGGTGTATTGCAGGTCCGCCAAACGGCGCAACAAGGCGCGCTGATCGAGCTTGTCGCCGCGATCGACGTGCAGCACCATTTTCAGATAGGTTTCCGGGCTGCCCAAACCGTAAATGCACGACACCGTGGTGACAATGATTGCGTCCTTGCGCTCCAGCAACGCTTTGGTCGCCGACAGCCGCATCTGTTCGATGTGATCGTTGATCGAGGCATCTTTCTCAATGAACGTATCGGACGACGGCACGTAGGCTTCGGGCTGGTAGTAGTCGTAGTAGGAAACGAAGTACTCCACCGCATTGTTCGGGAAGAACGCCTTGAACTCGCCATATAACTGCGCGGCCAGGGTCTTGTTCGGCGCCAGCACCAGTGTCGGCCGCTGCACCTGGGCGATCACGTTGGCGATACTGAAGGTCTTGCCCGAACCGGTCACACCGAGCAACGTCTGGTGCGCCAGTCCGGCCTCGATGCCCTCGACCATCAAACGGATGGCTTCCGGTTGATCGCCGGCGGGCTCGAAGCGGGTCACTAGCTGGAATTCAGACATAACGTACCTCTTGGTTCATTCCTGCGCGAGCTGACCGGGCACGAACGATGAAGACCGCTCACGACGAATGTCGCCGGGAAAAATCATGATAACCGTTGATGTGGTGCCGAATACCTCTAGTTTCAAGGCAAACGTCCTACACGCCCCTTAGCCATTAACGTGACAATAAGGCGAACGGTCGAAAAATAATCCGAAAAAACCTGCCCGAAAAGCGGAAACGCCTGTCGCCGCGCCGGGTGTTGGCCTCTATACTAGCTCCCCGTTTGTGCACCGCTCTAGTGCATTCGGCTGGAGCGCTACACGTCCCTCCACATTCCATTCAGAGCCGCCGCAATAATGAGCCTCTTCTCCGCTGTCGAAATGGCACCACGCGATCCAATCCTGGGCCTCAACGAAGCATTCAACGCTGACACCCGTACCAATAAGGTCAACCTGGGAGTCGGTGTTTATTGCAACGAGGAGGGGCGAATTCCACTCCTGCGAGCCGTTGTCGAAGCCGAGACGATTCGCGCTGCTCAACATGCTTCCCGTGGCTACCTGCCGATCGACGGTATCGCCGCCTACGACCAGGCCGTGCAAAAGCTGCTGTTCGGTAAAGACTCGCCACTGCTCGCCGCTGGCCGGGTTGTTACTACCCAGTCCGTCGGCGGTACCGGCGCCCTGAAAATCGGCGCTGACTTCCTCAAACAACTGCTGCCGAACGCCGTCGTTGCCATCAGCGACCCAAGCTGGGAAAACCACCGCGCGCTGTTCGAAACCGCCGGTTTCCCGGTTCAGAACTATCGCTACTATGACGCCGCGACTCACGATGTGAACCGCGCTGGTCTGCTGGAAGACCTGAACGCCCTGCCGGCCGGCTCGATCGTCGTGCTGCACGCGTGCTGCCATAACCCGACCGGTGTCGATCTGAGCCCGGCGGACTGGAACAACGTGCTGGACGTGGTCAAGGCGAAAAACCTCGTACCGTTCCTCGACATGGCCTACCAGGGCTTTGGCGACGGCATTGACGAAGACGCCGCTGCCGTGCGCCTGTTCGCCGAGTCGGGCCTGAACTTCTTCGTTTCCAGCTCGTTCTCCAAATCGTTCTCGCTGTACGGCGAACGTGTAGGCGCGCTGTCGATCGTCAGCGAGTCGAAAGAAGAAAGCGCTCGCGTACTGTCGCAAGTCAAACGCGTGATCCGCACCAACTACTCCAACCCGCCGACCCACGGTGCAGCCATTGTTGCCGCCGTACTGAACAGCCCTGAGCTGCGCGCCCAGTGGGAACAGGAACTGGCCGAAATGCGTCTGCGCATTCGCGGCATGCGCACGCAAATGGTCGACCTGCTGGCGAAAAATGCACCTGGCCGCGACTTCAGCTTCGTCGGTCGTCAACGCGGCATGTTCTCGTACTCCGGCCTGACGGTTGAGCAAGTCACCCGTTTGCGCAACGAGTTCGGCATCTATGCCCTGGACACCGGCCGCATCTGCGTGGCCGCGCTGAACCAGAACAACATCGACGTGGTGACCAAGGCCATCGTTCAGGTGATCTAAGCCACACGCGCGACAGAAAAGGGGAAGCCGTTTGGCTTCCCCTTTTCGTTGCAGCCCAGAAAATCAACAGTGTGGCGCGCATGCACTCTAGACTGATGGTCTAGCGCCCTGCCTTTTCGAGAGATTTTATGAAGAACGATGATTTACGCGCTGACCGTGATGAAGACCTGGATCACTTCGTGCCGCGCAACCAGACCAAACGCAGCAGCGGGCTGGTGTGGCAGGTTGCCTTGGGCGTGTTTCTCGGTGGCCTGGCTCTGTGGCTGGTGCAACTGGCTGCCACGTCGCTGTATGCCAAGTTCTTGCTTGGCACCTTTACCTTTGGCGGCTAAGGTCGATCAGCCCGCCAGTTCAGCCGAACGCTGACTGGCGGCGTCGTCATAAGCCACATACAGCGATTCGGCGACCTGACTTTTGATCGCTTTGGTGCTTTCCAGCCCCAGTACAAACCCTTCGGCCTTACCGCCAGCGCGATTCAGCTCATCAGCGGTGCTCGCCTGCGTGATCGCATCGAAGAGCTTCTCGGCATGCGGCCCAACGCCTTTGGGCAGGCTGATCTGTGCGACGCTCATACGAACACCTCGCGCAGCAGGGAAGATGTGATCAGTGGTTGGTGAGTCATGACGCGTACCTTTTCGGCTGAGGGCCGGTAGCGCGTGAAACCACTTCCGGGGGGCCATGGTAGACCTCTGCCACGATTCTGGTAACCGCCAATGGCTGACAGCCTCCGGAATCATCACCGCTCAACTGAAAATCTGCCACTCGAGCAATCCACACTTGACTTGTCCTTTTTAATCAGTAACATACGGCGCATTCCGCGATAGCTCAGTTGGTAGAGCAAGTGACTGTTAATCACTGGGTCCCTGGTTCGAGTCCAGGTCGTGGAGCCAGACAGCAGTATCGAAAGCCCCTGAATCGAAAGATTCAGGGGCTTTTTTGTGGCCGATCGAAATCAGAAGCAGGCCCAGCCGTCGTAGACCTTGTGTACGAAACAAAAAGGGCCGGTCTGTCTACTCGACAGGCCAGCCCTTTTTAGCAGGTGCAGCCGTCAGACATGCTCACTGCTTTTGGCATGTGCCGATCGATGCTCCATCGGGCCGTGAGACGAATCCACAATCACCGGGACTTCATTCCCGTCACAGTCATGCAGTTTGCCGTCGCTGAAGTAATCCCCTTCACGCAACGCCGCCAGATCCTGGAAGCGCAGGGTCCGTTCGGTGCCGGCGGCAAATACCGACTGCTGGTCCGAGTTGCCGGCGGTGAAATGGTTGAAGGTCAGGTTGAGCACGATCGCCATGATCGCCGATGAGCTGATGCCGGAATGGAAGATGGTTGCGAACCAGCTTGGGAAGTGATCGTAGAAGTTAGGTGCGGCGATGGGAATCATGCCGAAGCCGATGGAAGTGGCGACGATGATCAGGTTCACGTTGTTGCGGTAGTCGACCTTGGACAGGGTACGAATGCCACTCGCCGCCACCGTGCCAAACAACACAATACCGGCACCGCCAAGGACGGAAGTCGGTACAGCGGCAATCACTCGCCCCATCACTGGCAACAGGCCTAGCACCACCAGGAACACCCCGCCCGTGGCCACCACGTAGCGGCTCTTGATCCCGGTCACCGCCACCAGTCCGACGTTCTGAGCGAAGGCACTTTGAGTGAAAGAACCGAAGATCGGCGCGATCATGCTCGACAGCATGTCGGCCCGCAGCCCGTTACCCAGACGCTTGGAATCAACCTTGGTGCCGATGATTTCACCGACCGCCAGGATGTCCGCAGAAGTTTCCACCAGCGTCACCATGATCACGATGCACATCGACAGGATCGCCGCGAAGTGAAAGGTTGGCATGCCGAAGTGGAACGGCGTCGGGAAGCCAAACATCGGCCCTTGAGTGACCGTCGAAAAGTCGGCCATACCGAGAAACACCGCGATCACTGTACCGATCACCATGGCCAACAGGATCGACAAACGGGAGATCGTGGCGCTGCCGATCTTGCTCAGCATCAGGACCAGCACCAGCGTCAATCCCGCCAGGCCGATGTTCGACATGCTGCCGAAGCTCTCGGCGTGGCTGTTGCCGCCCATGGCCCAGCGCGCCGCCACCGGCATCAGCGTCAGGCCGATGGTGGTAATCACGATGCCGGTGACCAATGGCGGGAAGAACCTGGTAATTCGAGAAAACACCGGCGTGATCAGCAACCCGATCAATGAGGCAGCGACCACCGCCCCCAGAATCGACTGAAAACCGCCCTCACCACCGCTGCTGACAATCGCCACCATGGTTGCGACGCCCGAGAACGAAACGCCCTGCACCAGCGGCAACTGACAACCGAAAAACGGCAAACCGAGGGTTTGCAGTAATGTCGCCAAGCCCCCCGCAAACAGTGATGCCGCAATCAACAGACCAATGTCGGCCGGAGAAAGCCCGGCCGCCTGGCCGATGATCAGTGGTACCGCAACGATACCGCCATACATGGTCAGAACGTGTTGCAGGCCATAAGCCATATTCGCGCCGACCCCGAGGTTTTCATCCTCAGGCCGTTGATGTGAAACAGAGGGCGTTTTCATCATGGGGGGTTCCCTGGTTTTTTGTTATGCGCACACTGTATTCAATACTCAAGACAAATGTCTATAGAGTTGTATACAGTTTTCCAGCCAGTGACCCGATTGGATTGTTGCTGCAATCGTCCACAACCCTACCCAACGCGCCGCGCAGAGCGACCTGCGGCCCCAGAGCTCAGCCAGGCCTTTCGCTTGAGCTGACCAACTGCGCCAGCATCTGCTTCAACTCTGGATGCTGCGGCACACGAATGTCGAACTCGCGCTCCAGCACCTCAATGACTTCATCAGCGTCCGTCAGCTGCCGACGCTCGCTCTCCTGACCCATCCGGTGAATGGCATAGTTGCCGTTGTTGAGCGTGCGACGCATCCCTGGCCCGGTGCGCGCCACCTTCAATTGCCCCCGGAATGGAGAATCGGGGTGGGTCGAGACGTACCAGTTGCCGATCTGGTAATCGATGTCCGACTGCGCCTGTAGATCGAACACATACATCGGTCGCCACTCGCCGGCGACCTTTGCGCGCAAGATGTAGCTGCTGTCCTGCCGAACGATACGATACGGCTCATGAGCGGTAGGCTGCTCGTCTTCAGTATCGAGACGCAGTGGCGCCGTGGGCACCATGCCGCCGAAGCCGACATCCGAGATATAACGAACCCTGTCCAGGGTCACCAGGCTCAAGCGGTGAGTGCGCGCGGTCAACGCGTTCTCGGGACCGCCCATCACCACCCGCCCGGTAATCCCCCGCGCTTCGAACCCCAGTTGCTGAAGCAAGGCCAGGAACATGTTGTTGAGCTCGTAACAGTAACCACCACGGCCCTCATGCAAGACTTTGCGCTCTACCGAAGGCAGGTCGATGGGCACCGGAACCCACAGCATCGTCGACAAGGTTTCAAAGGGGAAAACCGCGGTATGCCGTGATTGCAACTCGCAAAGGGTGTCGAGCGTGGGCGGCGGCGGTGTGTCGTAACCGAGGCGCCTCAGGTAGAGGTCAACATTCGATAATTCAGGCTGGATCATCAGTGGCTCCTTGTGTACGGGTATCACGTAAACCCTCGTCTGCACTGGATCAACGATTGCGCAACCACTGCAAGAAACCCTTCTTCTCCACCACCTTCGGTACTTCCTGAGTCAGGGTTTGTGCAGTGTGCAAACGGAAATCCAGCAACGTTTGCATCGCTTCGTTGATGTCGTGGCGGGCGTCGAGACAGGGTTTGAGGTACTCCTTCTCGATCCGGTACAGGGTGCAGAGGGTCTTGGCCGAAAAGTCCGCTGGCACCGATTTATCCGAGAGGATACCGGCCTCGCCGATCACCTCGCCCGGCCCCATGCGTCCGGCTTCGAACTTTTTGCCGCCACGGCTCAAGGCCACCGACACCACGCCCGACTCGATGATGAACAGGTGATCGCTGACCTCGCCCGCCGGCAGGATCATTTCCCCCGCGTGGAAGGTGATGAGCGTCATGTTCTGGCTGAAGGTGTCTTTCTCTTCCGAACGCAAGGTCGAGAAAATACTCGAACTTTCAAGTAACGCCCTTGGCCGCGAAAGGCCCGGTGGTGTTGCGGTTTCTGCGGTCGACAACAGGCTGACGCCCGACGCGCGCAAATGCCGGAACGCCAGATCGAACAGCAGATTGCGCACTTCGCGCTTTTGCCCCATGGACGATACAAATCCGATGATCTCGTACTCCACGCCGCTGGCACTGGAGCTTTTCAAGGAGACGTTCGGCGCCGGCTTGCCGAGCAGCTGCCGGCAACCTTGTATCGCCCGCTCCAGCGCTTCGATCACCGTGTGCGGGCGCGCATGGGGACTCAGCTGCAGGCTGATCGTAATGCCGAATATGTCGCTGGGCCGGCTGAAGTTGATGATTTTGGCCTTGGCCGCCAACGAGTTGGGAATCACCGCCATGCTGCCCTGGGCGGTTTGCAGCCGCGTGGCCCGCCAGTCGATGTCGGTGACCCGGCCTTCGGTGCCGTCGATGGAGATCCAGTCATTCAGTTGATAAGGTTTGGTGGTGTTGAGCACGATGCCGGAAAACACGTCGCTGAGGGTGCTCTGCAATGCCAGGCCGACGATGATCGCCAGGGCACCGGAAGTTGCGAGCACGCCTTTGACCGGCAGGTCGAGCACATACGCGAGGGCGGCAATGATCGCGATCAGGAAAATCACCGCGCCAAGCAAATCCTGCAGCAGCCGACCGGTATGCCCGACCCGTTGCATCAACACCGTGCCGAGCAACACCGTCAGAGTCCGCGCGCCAAACAGCCACCAGCCGATCTGCAATCCGGTCGCGGCCAGGTGCAGTGGCACGTTCTCTGGCCAGGGTGCCACATCCATCGGGTTCATGCCTTCGTTGAACAGCACCGCGCTGAACAACGAAAAAATCACCAGCCGCACGACCAGCTGCCAGTGACTGACACTGACCAACCGCCACAGCAGGATGTCGACCAGAATCAGCGCCAAAGCGCAAAACAGCGGGTGATCAGTAAGAAAGGACAGCATCAAGCAACTCCAGCAAAGCCAATGGCGTGAAGATCGCACAGATTGGGCACAGTGTAGGAGGAATTGATTATGCGAGAAGAACGCTACTGACCGGACACCCAAAAACCTGTGGGAGCGAGCCTGCTCGCGATGACGGTGGAACAGACACCTATACAGTGACTGTCAGACCGCTATCGCGAGCAGGCTCGCTCCCACAGTTGATCGGTGGTGTATACAGGATCTGTGTACGCCACCCGACCATTGTTACTTGCTGTTGGTCAGCGCGTTGTAGCTGGTCATCAGGTTGCGGTAGTCCGGAATGTGGTTGGAGAACAAGGTCGCCAGCCCTTCCACATCGTTGCGCCAGTCGCGGTGCAGCTCACAGGCCAGGGCGAACCAGGTCATCAGTTGTGCGCCCGAGGACGACATGCGGTCCCAGGCCGAATGCCGGGTCACTTGATTGAAAGTACCGGAAGCATCCGACACCACGAACACCTCAAAACCTTCAGCCAGTGCCGACAGCGCCGGGAACGCCACGCAAACCTCAGTCACCACACCGGCGATGATCAGTTGCTTCTTGCCGGTGGCCTTGACGGCCTTGACGAAGTCTTCGTTGTCCCAGGCATTGATCTGGCCCGGGCGGGGGATGTACGGCGCGTCCGGAAACAGTGCCTTGAGCTCGGGCATCAGCGGGCCGTTGGGGCCGGTTTCGAAACTGGTGGTGAGGATGGTCGGCAGTTTGAAGTACTTGGCCAGATCAGCCAGCGCCAGCACGTCGTTCTTGAACTTGTCCGGTTCGATGTCGCGCACCAGCGACAGCAGGCCCGCCTGATGATCGACCAGCAGAACGGCGGCGTTGTTTTTGTCCAGACGTTTGTAAGAGGCAGTCATTGCAGTAGTCCTCGCTTTTTATCGATGCCGAACAGGCCGGCGTAAGTAAAACCGGGTTGAGTTCGTGCCGCCGAAGCGGCATCGGGTATTCGTTAAATCGCGGCCAAGCAAGCATAGTCACGCATAGCTGCAATGCCATGCCATGCCATGCAGCAACAGTAATCAGCTCAACCACTCATCCGACCGAACTGCCCCGACTGAAAATCGGCGAAGGTCTGGTGAATCTCTTGCTCGGTGGGATTGAGCAGAACCGCTCAGCGTTGCTCCAGGTGCTGAGCCAGACACGCCATGGCGTCTTGCAAGGCTTGCACCGCCTGGCTCAACAAGGTGTCGTCGCGTCTGCCGCACGCGACTTCCAGCTGTTCGCAACAGCGAACCAGGCGCTGCGCCTTGACCATCTGCGCACCGCCCTTGATCCGATGAGCCAGGTCGCGCAAACCCATGCGGTCACGTTGGCTGTAAAAGCCCTGTAAACGTGTCAGGTCCTCGGCGTTACTGGTGGCCAGGTCAGCCAGCAAATTATTGATCAGATGGCGGTCATCCCCGGCCAGCCGTTCAAGACTGCTGAGGTCGATCTCAGCGCCTGAGACCTGTGTCGTTTCGGCCCGTGTCGGTTCACGAGCGTCCGATGCTCTGCCCGTCAGTCGGCTTTTCAGATCCTTCAGGCTGATGGGCTTGAACAGGCAATCGTCCATCCCCGCGTCCATGCAGCGGATCTTTTCTTCGGGTTGAGCGTTGGCGGTGAAACCGAGAATCAGGCAAGGCGTGTACCCATTGGCCCGTTCCTCGTCACGAATCACCCCTGCCAACTCGTAGCCACTGAGGTTAGGCATATTGCAATCGCTGATCACCACGTCGAACGAATGCTCACGCCAGTATTCCAGCCCCTGTTCGCCGTCGTTGGCCGTCAGAACACGGTGCCCCAGGTAGCTCAATTGTTGTGACAGCAACAGGCGGTTGGCCGGGTAGTCGTCAACCACCAGAATGTTCAACGAACGCCCCGGCTCCATCGGTGCAGTCTCTGTTGTCGGCTGCTCGGCCAGCGGCTGCAGTGCCAGCACCTCAAGGCTGATATCGACCTGGGTACCGCTGCCCAGCACACTGCTCAAGTGCAATTGCCCGCCCATCATCTCGCACAGTGAACGGCTGATGACCAGGCCCAGACCTGAGCCACTGCGACCATCCTGCGGGCTATTGGAGGCCTGAACAAACGGATTGAACAGGCGTTGCTGATCGACGTTACTGATGCCAATCCCGCTGTCCTCGATACGCAGGCTGATCGCCAGATACCCGTCAACGGCACCGGGCTCTACCCGCAGCGTCAGGCGAATCTGTCCTGCGCGGGTGAACTTGATCGCGTTACTCAGCACGTTGGAAACGATCTGCTTGAAACGCATGGGGTCAATCAGTACGTCACAGTGACTTCGGGCATCCAGCTCGACCTGCCAGAGCAGGTTCTTTTGCCGCGCCAGGCCTTCGAAGACCTTGCTCACCGAACCGACCAGTGCCAACAGATTCGCTCGCTCCGGGGCCAGGGACAAATGCCCCGACTCGATCCGCGAGATGTCCAGAATATCGCCGATCAACTCCAGCAACTGCTGCGCTGCGTTCGACGCGACCTCAATCGCAAAACGGTCGGTCACGCCCTCTTCAGCTCGCTTCATCGCCAGCTCAAGCATGCCGATCAGCGCATTCATCGGCGTACGGATTTCATGGCTCATGGTTGCCAGGAAAGTCGTTTTGGCCCGGTTGGCATCGTCTGCCGCGTCCCGGGCTTGCTGCACTTGCCGCAGCAATTGCTGGCGTTTGCGGATCAGGTTACGCTGGTAGGCAATCCAGCCCAGCGCCAACAGCAACAGCAGCCCTGCGGCCAGAAACCCCTGAATGATGGTGGTGCGGTGACGCGACCAGTAGCTGTCATCCAGCGGCAATTCATTGCGCCAGCGATTGGCCAACTCATCCATTTCTTCCGGGGAAATGCTTAACAGGGCTTTATTCAGGATCGAGTAGAGCTCCAGGGCTCCGCGGTTGGTCGCAAAGCTGATGTGCGCCGGCTCAGTGCCGACCGTACTGGTGATCGCCAGAGCCTGACGGTACTCCCGGGCGATCAGGTAGCGCGCGATGATCAACGAACTTAACGCCGCATCGGCTTGGCCCTTGGCGACCAGTTCCATGCCTTGGGCGGGGGTTTGCACATCGATGAAGCGCACACCGGGAACCCGCGCCAGAATGACCTCGCGCAGCGTATGACCGCTGTAGATCGCCAATCGCTTGCCGCTCATGTCGTCCAGCGTCGCCGGATCCCGAGCCCCGCCTGCACTGACCAGGACAAAGGGATTGATCAGGTACGGTCGAGTGAAACGCAGTTCTGCCTGACGCTCGGTGCTCGGGGTAATCACTGCCAGCAGGTCGAGCCCGCCTTGCTTGACCTGCTCTATTTGCCGATACAACGAATTGCCGCGCACGAGCTTGAACTTCAGCCCGGTATGCAGGCTGATCCTGTCCAGGACCTGGGCGCTGAGGCCTCTGAACTCACCTTTATCGTCATAAAAAGACAACGGTGCAAAATTGTCGATCACCCCGACCCTGACCGACTGATGGCTATCCAGCCAACGTTGTTCACTGGCACTCAATTGCAAGCGTTGCGCACTGTTCAAACTACTGCCGGCACTCCAGCGGCGCAGGATGGTCATGCGCTCTTGCACGGGAATCGCCGCCAGAGCGGCATCGATAATCCGCCGCAAGCGAGGATTGTCAGCACTCACTGCAAAGCCGAACGCGTTGACGTCCAGCCGGGCGAAACCCGCCAACTGCACATTGTTCAGGTAATTGTTATTGATCAGGTAACTGGCACTGATGGAGTCGCCGAGGTAGACATCGGCACCGCCGAAGGCCACGGCGCCGATGGCACTCAATGTCGAGTCATACAGTTGCAAGTGCGCCTTGGGATAAACCGCCTCGACCGCTTCAGACCGTAAGTAATGATCTAGCATCGCTACCCGCTGACCCGCAAGGCCTGCTGTCAGCCTGGCGCTGTCGCCCGTGCGGGTGACCAGCGCCGGTGCGTCTTCGGCATAAGAACGCAACATCAAAAGCTGCGGATCGGCCGCTTCGAAATCGTTGGCGGTGCCCAACAGATCGACATTGCCCTGCTTCAACGCGGCAATCACCTCCCCCCGGGACCTGTAGCGTTTGACCTCGACCTTGATGTGCAGCAATTGGCTGAGCAAGACCGCAAAATCAGCGGTGATGCCTTCCAGATACTTGTCGTTGATGGTGACTTCGAACGGCGCGTAATCGGGTGCCGAAGCGCCCAGTCGCAAGCGGCCCTGCTCGCGCAGCCAGCGCCAGTCGGCCTCTTCCAGTTCAACCTGGTAACCGTCGACGGCCGAACGCCCCTGCGGTTTGAGAAGTTGTGGCTTTGCCGCGAAGCTGTCCACTGAACTGAATATACCAAGCAACGTCAGCACCACCAGCCATACGCGTAGGCTCATGTGCATTCAGATCAGCTGATTGCGCTTGGCGAAATCCCTCAAGTGAACCAGGGATTTCACATTGAGCTTTGCGATCAAACGGGTTTTATAGGTGCTGACGGTTTTGTGGCTGAGAAGCATGGCCTCGGCAATATCCTTATTGCTGGAGCCACGCGCCAGTAATTGGAAGATGGTCAGCTCACGGTCGGAGAGCTTCTCGATCATCTGCAACTCGTTGAGTTGCAGTGCGTCCAGGTTCACTGAGTCGGTGTCCACCTGAGGGAAACACGTGTAGCCAGACATCAACGCATTAACGGCTTTACGCAGGTCCTCCAGGTCATTGGTTTTCGCGACGAAACCCAAGGCCCCGGCCCTCATGCAGCGCTGGACATAAAACCTTGGTTCATAGGAGGTGAAGACTAAAACCCTGCAGGACAACCGATCGTGCTGCAAACGGCTCAGCAGGTCCAGCCCACCAAGCTTGGGCATACTCAGATCCAGCACCACCAGAACAGGTAAATGCTCACGGATCATTTGCAGCGCATGAGCGCCATTGGATGACTCCAGAATCGTCCGGAACATCAGTCTGTCTTTAGAGTCTTTAACCACCGCCAGCAGCATTTTTATGGCGGCCCGAATAACCGGATGATCATCCACGATCAGCGCTGAACTCATGGCAACTCCTGTAGAAACGCCCAAAAACCCCGGCATGACGCCCATGGCATTTGCCAAGGCTGACACAACGGCTGCGCAACGACTGTTGCACGAGAAACGGAGCGAAACTACCTGTCAGAGTTGACAGTGCCGACGAGCGGTAGCGCGGAACTCTGGTGAGGAGCTCTGGCGATTCAGGCGCGCAAACCGCCGCGCTGCCTGGCGTGTCCACGCTCAGCCGTGTGGACCGGCATATCGACGCGGTTCATCAGCCCTTCGAGCGTCTCTTGGTCCGGTACCCGGGCCTGGCTGATCCGGATGTTGTGCCGCTGGACGGCGAACAGCGCGGGCAGCCCGGCTTTCTGGGCATCGTAGATCAATGCATGGCGGATTTGCTGGTTGTCCTGGCAGAACGCCACCAGATCCAGGCCGGTCCCGGCACACAAGGTTGCATTGATGATCACCAGATCAAACGGCTCACAGCCGTATTCGACCACGCTGAGCAGCTCTGCAAGGGAGTGCACGGGAGCGATCCGGTAATAACCGAGCTGGTTCAGGTTGCGCTCGATTTTCATCCGATGAAAATGCTGCTCATCGGCGATCAGGATACGTAATGCTTTATTCGGCATAGTTGATTGACCCTACAATGACGGTGCGGCCATTTGCGCCCACCCTTATCAAGAGCGCCTGAGACTAAGGGCAATGCCGCGAGGTTTCTGTAGGACCTTTCTGAAAGCAACAGTTCCATCTACTGTTAATTTTTTTGCTGTGATACCGATGACACCTGTCGCCACCAGCACGTTGATCCGCAGCCCCGCCGTGCGCTGACGGAGCTGGCACGCTTACTTGAGCCGGCGAAAGCTTTGTACCGCCGAGCCCAGCACCACCGTCCCCGCCGCAATCGACAGCCAGAATCCGCTGCGTGCGCCGAAGGCATCCACCAGCCAGCCGGAACCGGCTGCACCGATAGCCACGCCAATGCTCAAACCGGTGATCAGCCAGGTCAGACCTTCCGTGAGTTTGGCTGGCGGCACGATGCGCTC
Organism: Pseudomonas sp. GW822-FHT02D10; assembly: GCF_058802345.1. Classification (NCBI taxonomy): domain Bacteria; kingdom Pseudomonadati; phylum Pseudomonadota; class Gammaproteobacteria; order Pseudomonadales; family Pseudomonadaceae; genus Pseudomonas; species Pseudomonas sp. GW822-FHT02D10. Next base: position 25,521 of record NZ_JBXAOB010000022.1, on the reverse strand, counting down.
CACCAGCCCCATGGCGACAATCAGTGTCGGCGCGAAAGACAGCCCAGCGACAAACACCGCCAGCGACAACCCGAGAATATTCCCCGCCCACAGCAATGGCAGCGTGGTCAGCGCCGTCGCCACCCCGCCATACAGAAACAGCCGAGGCAACGGCGTGTTGAGTTTCAACGCGCCGAACGCCAACCCGGCGAGGCACGAACCGATGGCATACACCGACAGCACGATGCTCGCCGCTGCCGGTTGGCCTTGTTGCTGGGCGAAGGCCACGCTGACCACATCCACCACCCCGACGATGGCACCCATGGCGCCCATCAACAGCATCAACAGTCGGATATCCGCCGAACCAACCACCGAGCCCGGTTGATCCGCGTCATGCGGATGCACCGGCGGCTCGGTGCTACGCTGCAACACAAACGCGGTCACCCCGAGCGCCAACATCAGCAACGCCGCCAACGGCCCGGCCTCGGGAAACACTCCCACGCACAGCCCCACCGACAGCGGCGGCCCGACGATAAAACACACCTCGTCCAGCACCGACTCCAGCGCATACGCGGTGTGCAATTGCGGCTGGCCGCGATACACCTCGGTCCAGCGCGCCCGGACCATCGCCGACATGCTCGGCATGCAACCGGCCAGCGCAGCGAACACGAACAACGTCCAGTTCGGCGCTTGCAATCTTATACAAAGCAACAACATCAACAGCGCCCCGCCACCGACCAAAGCCGAAACCGGCAACACTCGGCCCTGACCAAAACGGTCGACCATGCGCGACACCTGCGGCGCGCAAAACGCCGTGGCCAAGGCAAAGGTCGCCGCGACCGATCCGGCCAATGCGTAACCGCCCTGCAACTGCGAGAGCATGGTGATCAGGCCGATGCCGGTCATCGAGATCGGCATGCGCGCGACCATTCCCGCCAGCACGAAGGCGCGGCTGCCTGGGGCATTGAATAACGCTCGATAAGGGTTTGCCATCGGGTTCCATCCTCTGCTGGGATGTGCAACTTGCCACAATTTGCCGTTGCGGAGAAATGACGTACCTGAATGGCGATGACAACGTCGGGAACAGCGCCGAACGCTGATCGTTCCTATAGCGAGAAAGCACAAGCTCCCTCGCCACAGGTTGTGCACTACGCGTCCGAGTCGTACGGATCGAAATTATCCAGCGCCCGATTCACCAATAATTCGCTCAACACAACCATCTGCTGAATCGCCAACGCCACATGACGCCGTGAACCTTCAAGTTCGAAGGCCAGATCGCTGGCCAGCACATTCACCGACGCCAGGGTTTCGCTGGCGTGGGCCAGCAGGGTTTCGTTATCGGCATCGGGAATGACGACAAACATTTTACCCGGCCGGGTATCGAGTTTCGGTGGCGGGGTAAACGGCGGCAAGTGGTAATCCAACGCGCGCTCGGCGGCGTCATGCAGCTTGCTGGAGTCGAGGGAGTCGTACGGGGAAACGCTTGGGTTTTCGGGGGGATTGGGGGTGATTTTGACCATGGTTGAAACTCCTGACATTCATGAAGCTCACCAGCATCGTGACCAAACGATGGGTGGTGGGCGGTACGCAGGTTGGTCAACCGGGAAGTCAGGCACCCGGCGCACTCGAAAGTGCCCCGCGCACAGCCCACCGCGAAGCATAACGACAAGTGCAAAAAAAAGCGCCGACATGCTTACGTTGGCGCTCGTGCGCCTGACATTGAACGGGTGACCAAACCCGGCCGCTGAATTGGCAGCGACCCGCAAAGGCTAGTCCCACGCCCTTCCCAACCACAACCTGAAAACCTCGTCGGAGAATTCCCCGGCCAACACCACATCTGTAGGAGCGTGGCGATCCCGCACGCTGAAATATGCAGTTGCAAGCCAGCCACCGGCCTCATAACATCGCCCCTCAACGGGTACAGCGGAGCTGTTCAACAAAACCCGCATTCAAGGAACCAGAATGAGCCAGCGCATCCAATGCAGCATCAAAGCACCTCCCCGATCGGGCCTGACCCGCGATCAACTTTGGGAAGCCGAAGACAAGGGTCTGATCAAATGCTGGGAAATCGGTCGCGACCGTGCCACTAAATTCCCCGATCTTTCAAAACGCTGCCTGGCCGGCGAACTCCCGGTACTCGGCTGGAAAGGTGGCGTCAGCCGCAGCCTGAAGAAACGCGATAAGTTCGGCTCCCTCAAATACCTCGCGCAATGGCAAGGCCTGCGCGGTGAAGACCTGGATATCGACCTGACTCAGGAACGGACGATGACCTGCTCCAGCACCAAAATGGTCGTGACCTTCACCCCGGACCGCTCGAAATACTTCAACCAGCCGTCGGAAATGGAAGCCTAGGGGCGATTCAAACCTCCTCAACAACACTCTCCCGCGAAAACCGCTCGCGATACGCCTGCGGTGTCACGCCCATGGCTCGCAGGAAACTGCGGCGCAGGGTTTCTTCGCTGCCGAACCCGCATTGCACGGCGATCCGTTTGATCGGCACTCCGGTGTCACTCAGCAATCGTCGTGCCGTTTCGACGCGGATCAACTCGATGGCTCGCGCCGGGGTCTGGCCGGTGTCAGCGCGATAGTGCCGGATGAAGCTGCGCTCGCTCATACCGGCTTGCAAGGCCAGCGCCGGGATGCCGAGGTCCAGAGTGAGATTTTCGGCAATCCAGGCGTGCAACTCATCAAAGCGATTGCCGTGCTGTTGCAGGTCCAGGGTCACGCTGAACTGCGACTGGCCGCCCGGGCGTTTGAGGAACACCACCAGTTGCCGGGCGACTTCCAGGGCGATCCCGCGCCCAAGATCCGCTTCCACCAGCGCCAACGCCAGGTCGATGCCGGCCGTGACGCCGGCCGAGGTCCAGACCGGACCGTCATTGATGAAAATCGGGTTGGGTTCGACCCGCAGTTTTGGGTGCTTTTGCGCCAACTGATCGCAGCGGGTCCAATGGGTGACCACCCGACGACCGTCGAGCCAGCCGCTGGCGGCCAGCAGAAAGGCGCCCGTACACACCGACGCCACGCGCCGGGAAACCGCAGCCTGTTGACGCACCCAGCCCACCAGCGCGGTGTCTTCGGCCGCCGCGTAAACACCCCAACCGCCCGCGATGATCAGCGTGTCGGAAGGCCCCCCCGGCAACGGTTCGGCCAGCAGCGCCAACCCCCCCGAGGACATCACCGCCCCGCCGCCAGCGGCAATCACCGTCGGCGCATAAGGTGGCGGCAGCCCTCGCTGAGCGGCGATGTCGTTGGCTGTGGCGAACACCTGTAACGGTCCGCTGACATCCAGCAGTTGCACCTTGGCGAAGGCCAGCACATGAATGGTTTTCGGTGAGCTCAGCATGATTGGCGTAATTCGAGGGTTTATTGGCGTGTACGCCAAATCCTACGAGCATACAGTCAAACCGTCCACCCGAACCGGGTGTGAACATGCAGACCAAGGAGAGAGCGTCATGACGTTGCAGATCGGTTTTCTGTTGTTTCCACAGGTGCAGCAACTGGACCTGACCGGACCTTACGATGTGCTGGCCTCGCTGCCGGACGTGAAGGTGCATTTGATCTGGAAGGACCTGGTCCCTGTGACGGCCAGCACCGGCCTGGTCCTGAAGCCGACCGCCACTTTCGATGACTGCCCGGACCTGGATGTGATTTGCATCCCCGGAGGCAGCGGCGTCGGAGCATTGATGGAAGATCCGCAGACCCTGGCATTCATTCAGGCGCAAGCCGCCAAGGCACGCTACGTGACCTCAGTGTGCACCGGTGCATTGGTGCTCGGTGCCGCTGGATTGCTCAACGGCAAACGCGCGACAACCCACTGGGCCTACCATGAATTACTGAGTCTTTTAGGCGCTATTCCGGTTCGGGACCGGGTGGTGCGCGACGGCAATTTGCTGACCGGTGGCGGGATCACGGCCGGTATCGATTTTGCCCTGACCCTGGCCGCTGAGTTGTATGGCGATGACGTGGCGCAATTGGTGCAATTGCAACTCGAATACGCGCCGGCACCGCCCTTCAATTCGGGCGACCCGAAAACCGCGCCGAAAGCCGTGCTGGAGGAAGCCCATCGGCGTTCGGCCGCCTCGCTCAATCAGCGCACGCTGATCACCGAACGCGTAGCGGCACGGCTTGATAAAGCGTTTGGCTAAGCCTGACAGGTGTGCAGGTGGCGCGGGTGACCGGAGAATGAATGATTCAGGCCACGCGCGTCATCAGCGCCAGCCGCACGGCCAGCAGCAACAGCACGGCCGCAAGGCCGAGTGATTGGAGGCGTGCAAGCGTTCCGGTAGTTGAAAAACAACGACTGAGCGCGCCGCCGAAAATCCCGAGCAAGGTATGAAAAACACCGCTCACCAGCGTTAGCACGACCCCCAGGACAATCAGTTGCGCGGCGATTGGCCCCTGCTCCGGCCGAACAAATTGTGGCAGGAAGACCATGAAAAACAACAACGCCTTGGGATTGAGCAGGCTGTTGAGCATCGCGCGCAGCAGCACGGTTTTCAGCGGCACCTGAGGGGGGGGCGAGCGGGTGTCGGTCGACGGTTTCTGCAGAATCTTGAACGCCAGCCACAGCAAGTACGCCACTCCGGCATAACGAATCAGGTCAAAGGCTGGCGGCCAGTTGGCGACGATGGCCGTGATGCCAGTGGCTGTCAGTGCAGTCAGTAGCAGGTCGGCAATGCCAATTCCCAGCCCCGACGCAACGCCACCGCGCCAGCCGTAGCTGACGCCATGGCTGATGACGAATGCCATGTTCGGTCCCGGTGACAGGAGCAGCAGCATCACCGCGCCGACAAAGATCAATAAGGTCGTGAGGTCAATCATGGTCACAGTGCCCAGTCAGCAAAGGCTGTAGATTAGGGCGTCGATCTGATACAAACAAAAAATTGATCTAGATACAAAGCAACGGAAAACCATGGCCCGTATCCGCTATAAACGTCTTGTCGATGAATTCGCCCTGAAAATTCGCAGTGGTGAACTTGCACCCGGTGCACAGTTGCCGACGATTCGGGCGCTGATGGCGAGCCAGCGGATTGCCCTGGCGACCGCGTTGCGGGTCTATAACGAGCTGGAAGCCAGTGGCCTGGTGGTCGGCGAAACCGGGCGCGGCACTTTCGTGCGTGACAGTTCGTTGCCTCGCGGTCTGGGCCTGGAGCAGCACCCACTAAGTGCTGGCGCGGTCGACCTGACCTTCAATTACCCCTCGGTTCCCGGCCAGGCCGAATTGCTGCGCGATGGCCTGCGGGCGGTTGCCGCTTCCGGCGACCTCGACGCCTTGCTGCATTCGGCGCCGCAGGGCGGTCGGCCCCACGAACGGCAAGCCGCGGCCCGGCATTTGCGCAATCGGGACATTCGGGTGGCGGGCGATCAGGTGCTGATCGTCAACGGAGCACAGCAAGGCCTGGCCGTGACGTTGATGGCGTTGCTCAAACCCGGCGATGTATTGGCCCTCGACGCCCTCACCTACCCAGGCCTGAAAACCCTGGCCCTGGCACATCGACTGGATCTTGAAGCGCTGCCGCAAATCGCCGGTCACACTGACCTCGACGCCCTTGAGGCACTGTGTAAACGACGTCCGGTGCGAGCCGTGTATTCAATGCCGACGATGCACAATCCGTTGGCTACCGTGATGTCTCACTCCGATCGATCGCGCCTCGCACACTTGGCCGAGCAGTACGACTTCTTGATCATCGAAGACGGCGCTTACGCCTTTCTCGCGGAACCGGCGCCCAAACCGCTGTTCACCCTTGCGCCCGAGCGGACGGTTTACATTGGCGGCCTGTCGAAGAGCGTCGCGTCCGGCCTGCGTATCGGGTTCATCGCTGCCCCCAAGGTAATGATTCCAGCGTTGGAGCAAGCCATTCGGGTCTCGACCTGGAGCACCCCGTCGCTGACCGTTGCGCTGGCATGCCGCTGGATCGACAGCGGCGTGATCGATGACCTCGAAGAACAAAAGCGTCAGGACGCTCAACGTCGTCAAACACTTGCACGGCAGATCTTGCGCCACAGCGACTTGATCGCCCACCCTTCGTCCTACTACTTCTGGCTCAGATTGCCGGAAGGTTTGCGCGCAGAAAGAGTGGTCGCCGAACTGGAGCGCAAAGGTGTGATGGTGACCAGTGCGCAACCCTTTGCAACCACCATCCATGTGCCGCACGCGTTGCGCGTGGCGATGGGCTCGGTTGCAATGGAGGCGCTCAAACAGGCGCTGGAAACCCTGCGCGAGGTAGTCGAAGTCTGAAACAGACTTTTACAGCGCTCATAAAAAAACCCGCCGAAGCGGGTTTTCAAGACCATGACGACATCCTGTCGCTGCGATCCTTGCAAATGGTCGATCATCCATGACCCTGAGCGCGTCCTGCGCTTCAGTTGATGGGTGTAGATTAAGCTTCGGATCCAATCTTAAATAGACGACATCGTTACCATCGCGTGTAAGACATTCGCCATTGCAGGACTTCCGAAAACCTTTAGAGATCTCAGGCCTCAAGCATCTGAACCGCGAGTATTGCGTCAGACAAGGCTCAAACATGCTGGGTCAATTCATTGTTCAACAAAGGATTTCAGATTCGTCAACGCGTGGTCCCACTGCTGACTGATGATCTCCAGCGAGCGGCGCGCCTCGTCCAGTTGCGTTGGCTCAAAGACCCACCGACGCTCACGCCCCCGTTTGGTGTCACGCACCAGACCGGCGTCCGCCAGCACCCGCAGGTGTTTGGTCACGGCCTGGCGGCTGATGTCGGTGCCGGCGGTCAGTTGCGCAATCGACATCGCCCCGCCGCCGCACAATACGTCGATCAGCCGCAACCGGGTTTCGTCGCCGAGTGCGGCGAAGGTCAGCGCCGAACGACCCAGCGCAGTGGCGGCCGACGGTACATCCAGCGTTAAGGCGTCAGGGGGTGGCAAGGTACGTCTCAATGTTGGTCATTTGGTCATCCCAGCCCCGACTGTTCATGCGGAAGGCTTTCAGACGGCGCTCTGCCGGAATGTTATCGAAACCGGACTCCACGACCTTCAGCAAAGTACCGCCGTCCATGTCTTCGAGCTCGAACAGCACCAGGGTGGTGGGTTCAGACGAATAGTCCATGTCCGGCTCCACCGCATACGGATGCCAACGAAACGCAAACACCCGCTCAGGCTCGACCCGCGCCACCTGCACGTCCCAGACCAGATGTTCATAGCCCGGATAAGTGATTTGCCCCCGGGTTCGTTCACCGGCGACAAAACGTTTGCCTTCGAGCGCGACGCCAAACCACTTACCGAAGGATTCGGCATTGGCCAGGGCACGCCAGACTGTGGAGCGTGGAGCCTTGAGCAGGATCTTTCTTTCGATGCGATCTGATGAGTGCATAGGTCACCTCCTTTGATGAACACTAGGCCCGGATGGCTGAATGCGCAACTTTTTGGTTGCACAAAAACATTAAGGCTGGCTTTACCTCCCTGCGATCACGCCTGGAAATGCTAACGTCGACAGTGAATTGGCCCAAAACAAGGATGCTTCATGTTGCCCTCTCTTTCGGACCGCTATCGCGGCAGCCTGCTGGGTCTGGCCTGCGGCGACGCCGTCGGTACAAGCGTAGAGTTCAAACCGCGCGGGTCGTTCCCAACGCTCACCGATATGGTGGGTGGCGGCCCCTTCAATCTGAAACCGGGCCAGTGGACCGATGACACGTCGATGGCGCTGTGCCTGGCCGAAAGCCTGCTCACAAAGAATGGTTTTGATGCCACCGACCAGATGGGTCGTTATCTCAATTGGTGGCAATGGGGTTACCTGAGCTCGACTGGCGACTGCTTTGATATCGGCATGACCGTGCGTGAAGCCCTGACTCTTTACCAGGAAACCGGCAATCCATTCGCCGGATCGACTGATCCGTTCAGCGCTGGTAACGGTTCGCTGATGCGGTTGGCGCCTGTGGTGCTGTTTTACTTCCCTGCTGTAGACCATGTCAGGACGTTTTCCAGCGACAGCTCTCGAACCACTCACGCTGCGCCTGAAGCCATCGAATGCTGCCAGTTGTTCGCCGGATTGATTTGCGAAGCATTGCAGGGCTCGACGAAGTCGGATTTGCGGCACCTGAGCCACGCACACTTTTCAGAACCAAAAGTCGCCGCGATTGCCTGTGGCAGCTATCTCGCAAAACCAAAATCCGAGATCGTTGGTACAGGCTACTGCGTTGCCTCGTTAGAGGCGGCGCTGTGGTGTTTTCATCACACCGACAGCTTCGAAGACGCCATTCTGCAAGCCGCCAACCTGGGTGATGATGCTGACACAACCGCTGCCATTGTCGGGCAGTTGGCCGGAGCGTTTTACGGTGTGCAAGGAATCCCCAAGAACTGGCTTGCGAAGCTGTATATGCGCGATGAGATTGAAGCGACAGCCGACGCATTGTTGCGAGCATCAATCACCCGCCTTAATGATTGAACACACCGATATGGGGAAAGCTCAATGACCACACTCCACGGCAGTTGCCTGTGCAAGGCCATCGCCTATGAACTCGACAGCCTGGACATGCTGATCAGCCACTGCCATTGCCACACCTGCCGCAAGGCGCATGCGGCGGCGTTTGCTTCGACGGCCGGGGTCATGCGCGAGCATTTTCGTTGGGTCAAAGGTTTGGATAAGCTGTCATCCTTCGAGTCCTCCCCCGGCAAGCTGCGACACTTCTGCTCGCAGTGCGGCTCGCATCTGGTGGCCGAGCGTTTGGCTCAGCCGCATGTGATTGTGCGAGTGGCGACGCTCGATGATGATCCGCAGATGACGCCGCAGGCACACATCTGGACGTCTCACGATGTGCCTTGGTTGGTTTATGAAGGGATTGCCAGGAAGGTGACCTGAGTTGCACGGTGCTCGGGGCTTGATGCTCGAGCGCTTTCAAGGGCCTCATCGCGAGCAAGCTCGCTCCCACATGGGATTTCGGTCGTACACACATTTTGTGTACACCCAGATCCAGTGTGGGAGCGAGCTTGCTCGCGATAGCGCCCGCACGGGCAACGCGATTACCGGACAAACACCTGCGCCGTGGTGATCGCCATGTCACCGCCCGGCATTTTGATGCTGCCGATCTGTTTCAGGCTCTCGGCATCAAAGATCGCCACGTCGTTGAAGGTCCCGGCCAGGTAGATTTTGCTGCCGTCCTTGTTGAAGGAAATGCAGTAGTAGGAGTGATCCAGGTTCGTCGCCTGAAGCAGCTTCTTCTGTTTGATGTCGTACTTGGCCAGACGATTGAGCACGCCAAACATCAGGTTCGGGTCCTTCGGCGAACGCATGCCGCTGAAGTAGATTTCGATCAGCGGACCGAAATCGGTGGTTTCGGTCTTGCCGGTTTTCAGGTCGATGCTGAACAAACCGTAGAGGTTTTCGGCCGTGGCCGGGTCCTGTTTCTCATCCTTGAATTTCGCCGTGGTGTAGAGCAGCGAGAAGTCATGCCGGTACGTCTGCTGATTCCACACGTAGAGCACGTCCGGTGCGCTGTAGTTCGGGCGTTTCCAGTGACGGCTAGGGATCAGCACGTCGAACTTGCCGGTCTTCACATTGACCTTGTAGATGTCCGCACCGGCCACATACAGCGTGCCGTCGTCACCGCTTTGCATGATGGTCAGCTGGCGCGGTGCCGGGAAACTGCGAACCGGTTTGGCGCTCATGCCGGCATCAGTGGCGTAGACATCCAACCGTGGCGGCTGCACTTCATAGTGATCATTGAGCATCAAGGTCGGGTTGGCGACGGTGTACAGCTCCTTGCCGTCATGGCTGAGGGTGAACGCGAACATCGAGCGCGCCTTCTCCCCCGGTTGCTGAGTGATGCTGGCATGGAACACCTGTTTGCAGCTGTCGAGTTCGACGCCGTAAATGTCCGCATAGTGGTTGTTCAGCACGTAGGCGGTCTTGCGGTCCGGCGACAACTGAATAGTGCCGGGGCCAAAGGCATCCGGCAGTTTGCAGGTCTTGTACAGGCTGTCGGTTTTAAGGTCGATGACGTTCAGGTTGTTCGGGTAATTGGTGGTCAACATGTACTCGTGACCACGTTCGAGCACAGTATTTTCATCGGCCAGAACGCTGAGTGAACAAACACTCAGGAGGGCGGAAGCGGCCAGGCCGCAGGCATTGATAAGGCGCATGCAGGAATCCTTCTTCTGTCCGATCATTTGTCTTTTGGGAACACTGTGCCGAGGTTGCGCCAGCTCTCGTTGGAGGCTTGGGCGTCTTTGTTCCAGTCCGGGTAGGTGCTCATCATGTCCGGCACCTGAGCCGGCCACCAGCAAGGGTCGGAACAGCCATAAAGGTCCGCTTCCATCGGCTGGCACAGCGACGACACACCGCCAAAGGCGTCGATTTCCCAACCGGGGTCGGTGGTCGAGGCGCAGCCGGCGACGGAACTCATGGCCACCACTTCTTCGATACGGTTTTCGGCCGCGGCCTGATCGAGCTTCTGCGCTTTGTTATTGATTGCCTTGAGATGTTTCATATCAGTGAGCCTTGCGCGGAGTGATGTAACTGCTGATAAACGCAGGGTTGTGAGCCATGATCCGGGTGTAGACCTCGATGCCGAAGTCGACCCAGTCACGCATCAGTTCGCAGTAGTGATAGGTCGGGTGGGTCGGGTCGCCATAACGGGCGTAGCTCTCGTGATAGCAGCCGCCGGAACACAGGTTGCGGATCTGGCAGTCTTCGCAGCCGGTATTGGTCCGGTCCAGGCGCTGGGACAAAAAGTCGTTCAACTCGACCTGTTTCACGCCGCTGTGAACGTTGCCGAAGGTCGGCAATGACGAGCCGGTGAAACGGTGGCAGAGGTTGAGTTCGCCCTTGTGGTCCACCGCCAGCATCTTCAGCCCGGCACCGCACGGCAGGGCTTTTTTGTGGCCCTCGTGGATGTCGGTGATCAACTGGTGCAGGTTGGAGAAACCGATGTTGCGGTGCTCCAGCGCCGCTTCCAGATAGCGCCGGCCGAGCTTTTTCATGTTGGCGAAGACTTCGATCAACTCGTCACTGGACAGGTTGAAAGTGCTGATGTCGCCCGAGGTCACCGGGGCAAAACCGACTTCAGCAAAACCCAGCTCGTTGAACAGGTGATCCCAGATGGTTTCGACATCGGTGACGCCAGTCGTCAGGGTCACACGCGCGCCAACCGGTCGGCTGTTGTAGCGCGACAACAGCATCTCGGCCTTGCGCCGGACCACGTCATAAGTGCCCTGCCCGCCCACGGTGATGCGATTGCGGTCGTGCACGGTTTTCGGTCCGTCGATGCTCACCGACAAACCAAAGCGATGGGCATTCAGGTAGTCGACCGTTTCCTCGGTGAGCAGCGTGGCGTTGGTGGTCATGACAAATTCGACAAACTTGCCGGCCTCGCGAAAACGCTTCTCGCAATAGTCGACCATGTACTCGATCAGCTTGCGGTTGCTCAACGGCTCGCCCCCGAAGAACACCACGGTGAAACGCTCTTCGTCAGGGGATTCGCGCAGCAGCATTTCCACCGACGCGACGGCAGTGTCGACGTCCATCTTTTTGCCGGCTGACGGCTTGTCGAGGTCTTCCTTGTAGCAATACGTGCAGCTCAGGTTGCAGCCGGTGTTGACGTTGAGCACCACGGTGTTGATCGCCGTGCGTTCGACCCGTTTGGTGCCGATGTCCGGGGTCAGCGGCGAACCGTCGCTGACCAACTCCAGGGAGATCAGCTCGCGCAGGGTTTCGCTGATTTCGTCACCGTTGAAGCGTGCCGCCAAGCGCTCGATCAAGTCCTCCGAGGAACAACCGGGACCGCGCAAGGTATCGATGATGGTGCCGGTCAGCTCATCGCTGGCGAACAGCGAACTGCTGGGAATGTGAAATAGCATGCGGTCGGCATCGACGTGCACTTCGTGCAGATTGCGCTCGACCAGATTCAAGATAGCGCCCATTACAACCTCCTGTGCAAACCCCGTTTCACGAGGCCTGCGGTCATTCCTGAAAAGTGTCTGAAACCGTTACGTCAGCCAGCTCACGTTTTCAAATCAGGGAATGGGTGGATTGTTCCAGCGTTGCACGGTGACGATCAGGTGGCCCTCGCCGGTCAACGCCTTGCCAGCGTCGTCGATGGCGGCGATCACCTTGAGGTTGCCGGCGTTGTTGGTGGACATCTTGCGCGCAGGGTTCGGCCCCGCATCACCTGGGGTGAACACGCCGCTGTCGGCTTGCATGGTGCCGGCAAACTTGACGTCCTGGTCTTCCTTGGCGCGGTCATCGAAGGCTTCGACCTTCCATTGCGCTGGGAACACACCAATGCGATACGGCTTGCCATCGGCGCCTTTGCCCCAGGCTTCAGCGTCAAAACGGCCCTGGACTTTCGGCGTCGAACCGCCGCCCTCACCGATCCGCGCCACCGAGAATTCCGGCACCACTTTGACCTCGGCAATTTGGTTGTAGACCGACAGGGTCGGACCTTTCAGGCTGCCAATGCTGACCTCACGCGCCCCAGGTTTGGCATCGACGGCGGCTTTGATTTTGACCTTGATACGCTCCGGACTTTGTTCCAGCACTTGCGCCACTTGCACACCGTTGCCGAAGTTCGGCGTGCCTTGCAGGCCGCTGCCGATCAGGGTGACTTCGGTTTCGCTGCCGGCCTTCAGGTAACCCGGCTGCACCGCCAGCAAACGGCTGGAGCCTTGTTTTGCGGCGATAAAGTCGAGACCGCGTTCATCGTGCTCGGCGTCGAACATCCGGCCTTGCAGTTCAGTGCCCTTGGCGGCAAACACCTGACGCATGACCACGCCGTCGATGGTCACGTTGCCGCGCCATTCGTAACCGCTGTAGAGGATGGCGCTGCCGTCACCATTGAACGGGCTGCCATCGGCGTATTGGCCTTTGACCGTGACCTTGAACTGATCAAAGCCCGAGGCGCTGACGGTCATGACACCGGCCAGTTCGCCCTTGCCCGGCAAGTGACCGCTGAAGCTCCAGTCACCGACCAGTGCGTCTGCCTTGGGCGCGGTTTTCTGCCAGGCTTTCCAGGCCGGGTTGTCCAGCGGATAGCGCTTGGCCAACAACGGCACCATGTCTTTGCGGGCAATGTCGAACCAGTCGCGGTCGCGGGCCAGCGCCTGGTATTCCAGAGACGGCCATTGGCCGAGGTGGAAGTTCACCAGACGCTCCCACTCCTGAGCTGGCCGCCGTTGCAGGGCCACCCGCGCACCGGAGTGGCAGCGGCCGCACATCTGACTGGTCTGGTCGTCGAAATGCTCGACGGTATTGAGCCGGCGCTCCAGCGCATAACGCACGCCATCAGTTTCGCTCGGCGCCAGGCCTTGGGTGTCAGCGAGGTATTTGACCAGTGTGCGACGGTCCTCATCACTGATCTGCAGACCATGCATGGTTTGCATCCGGGCGATGCTCATCAGCCAGCCTTCAGGCGTTTTGCGCTGATGGCTGATACGGCTCAAGGCATTGCCGGCTTCAGGGGTATGACAGCCCTGGCAGGTTTCCTTGAGGAGGGTTTGGGCATCACGCGCAGCCATGCTTTGTGGAGCATGCAGGGCAGCACATGCAGCGAGCGCCAGCAGACTGGCGCTCATGCCTGATCGGAGTTTTCTCTTCATCAACGTCGAACCTCGCACGGTGCTTTCTTATTTTTTTGAATGATCGTTTTTTTGGTTTCTGCCGCCGACGAACCGGTCGCTGGCGGAGGCAAGAGAAACGGCTGCGAAGGAGCAATACACGGAGCGTGCCAGCTTATTAATAGTCTTTAAAATCAAATAATTGGCGATACATAACAGTTTTTTATCACGGCCGAAAAAGGTCAGCGGCGTCTAATATCGCGACAACTGTTGCACTCTGAGACGAGCATAGATGACGCCCTACGAATAGGGTGCGCGTCTGGTAATCGAGGACTTTAACGATCCGCCGTTATGGCCCGTGATCGATCGTATGTTGAGCCGTTAATGGTTGTAGATGTCTCATCCGCGTCTCAGTTTGCAACAGCGCCGTGTGCTCCACTCTGCTGCTTTTGGCACTGAACCCCGCTAAATACAGCCCTTCGACAAACTGGCACAACCGTTGCGAAAGACCTCGTCACACGAACAAGACGAGGTCTCACCATGCCGCTCCCTTATCCGCTTCCTGCCGTTTCGGCTTTCATCCAACGCGCGCCGCGCATGCTGATCGGCGCCGACTGGGTCGAGGCCGACGACGGCCAGACCATGCCCCTGCATAATCCAGCCACCGGCGAAGTGCTGTGCGTTGTACCGAAGGCTACGCCGGACGACGTTGATCGCGCCGTACTCGCTGCGCGTCACGCATTCGATGATTCAGCCTGGACCCGAACCCGACCTCGGGAGCGGCAAAACCTGTTGTGGAAACTCGCTGACCTGATGGAGCGTGACGCCGAATTGCTCGCGCAACTGGAATGTCTGAACAACGGTAAAAGCGCCGCCGTGGCGCAGGTCATGGACGTGCAGTTGTCCATCGACTTCCTGCGCTACATGGCCGGTTGGGCGACCAAGATCGAAGGCTCCAGCGTCGAAGTCTCGCTGCCGTTAATGCCGGATGATCAGTTCCACAGCTTTATCCGTCGTGAAGCGGTAGGTGTGGTCGGCGCCATCGTTGCCTGGAATTTCCCGCTGCTGCTGGCCTGCTGGAAACTCGGCCCGGCCCTGGCCACCGGTTGCACCGTGGTGCTGAAACCGGCGGATGAAACACCGCTGACCGCGCTGAAACTCGCCGAGTTGGTACTGGAAGCCGGCTACCCGAGCGGGGTGTTCAACGTGGTCACTGGCACCGGCATCACCGCCGGTTCCGCGCTGACCCACAACCCGTTGGTGGACAAACTGACCTTCACCGGCTCCACCGCCGTCGGCAAGCAGATCGGCAAGATCGCCATGGATTCCATGACCCGGGTCACCCTGGAGCTGGGCGGTAAATCGCCGACCATCGTCATGGCCGACGCCAACCTCAGCAGTGCCGCCGCCGGAGCGGCCAGCGCGATTTTCTTCAACCAGGGTCAGGTCTGCTGCGCCGGTTCGCGGCTCTATGTGCAGCGCAAGCATTTCGACAATGTGGTGGCCGACATTGCCGGTATTGCCAACGCCATGAAGCTGGGTAACGGCCTGGACCCGAGTGTTGAAATGGGCCCGCTGATCTCGGCGCGCCAACAAGAGCGGGTTTACAAGTACATCGAAATGGGCCGTGAAAGCGGCGCGACCATCGCCTGTGGCGGTGAGCAATTCGGCCCTGGGTTCTTTGTCAAACCGACGGTGATTGTCGACGTCGATCAAAAGCACTCGCTGGTTCAGGAAGAGATCTTCGGCCCGGTGCTGGTGGCGATTCCGTTCGATGACGAAGCCGATGCGTTGCGCATGGCCAATGACAGTCCGTATGGTTTGGGCGCGAGCATCTGGTCCAACGACTTGGCGGCCGTGCACCGGATGATTCCACGGATCAAGTCCGGTTCGGTCTGGGTCAACTGTCACAGCGCCCTCGACCCGGCGCTGCCGTTTGGTGGTTACAAGATGTCCGGCGTGGGCCGGGAGATGGGGTATGCAGCGATCGAGCATTACACCGAGTTGAAGTCGGTGTTGATCAAACTCTAAAGCACCCCCCGTAGGAGCTGCCGAAGGCTGCGATCTTTTGATCTTTAGCGGTGGACGCTAAAAGATCGCAGCCTTCGGCAGCTCCTACGGTCGGTAGCCTTGCGCAAGCAACCAACTGCGCACCACCCGCCCCTGATCCACCGTCAAACCTGCCAGCGCTTGCTCGGCGGGTTCGGTTTGCAATCGCCGCAGCAACGGCGCCAACTCCACCCCTTGCACATGCCAGATCCCCAATGGCTGATCCGCCGTGATCACCACCTCTGCCTCATCGACAAATCCATCCTTGAGTACCGGCGCCCGCTCAATGCTCAGAGACGCGAAATCTGCGGGGGCGTGAGCAAGCTCAGTGTCCGGCCACTGCCGACGTGCACGCCAGAACGGTTGCTCCGGCCAGCGCAACTCATCGGCATAAAAGTCTCGGCCAATACGCGCAAACCGCAAGAACAGCTGTTCGACCCGCTGGTGATGGAAGCGCTGAGCCAACGCCGCCCGCTCAGGTTTGCGCAACAAGGTGTTGATCACCGCCGGCGCCTGCAACGCTGAAGACAATGACTGAAAGATCCCGTTGCCTGACAGCGGATCGACCGCCATGGCCGCATCGCCGACCCGAATCCAGTTATCGCCACACACCTGCGGATTGAGAATCGCCGTGCTGCTGCGAGCATGCAGTTGCAACTCGATTTCCGACTGCGCCCCGAAAAAATCGACGGCCAACGGCGAGTCCTGACGGCGCTGGCGACAGTAGTCGAGCAACTGCGCTTTGCCCGGCAACTCGGCGCTGGCCACATCCACGGTCAACTGCCAATAACATTGACCGTCGGCCCGCCGCGCCATCCACGCCCAACCGTCCTGCAGACTTTCCACCGCGCTGGCGGTGCTGCCGGGCGCGCCCTGCCAACGGTTGAGCAGGCTGACCGTCTCCGGTCCGCGTTGCCCTTTGCCAAGCGCTGGCGCCTGACGACCGCGAGCCTCCACCAGAAACCCGGTGAACAACTCTCCATGACCTTCGACCTCAACCCGATGGCCCGACGCCTGGGAGTGGACTGCCAGTACCCGACCTTCGATCAACTCGACACCGGCCAGGCGCAAGTCCTCACGCAGGCCGCGATCAAAGCTCGGCCGATCCAGCAGAAATTCGATGTTTTGCGCATGCTGCTGGCCGTTCCACGATACCTGCCGCTGCGACGGCAACGCAGCCTCCGCCAGTGCCTGATTCAATCCAGCACCGCGCAGGGCTTCGAGCACCCGTTGCGAAACGCCTTCAAGTGCCGCAAATCGTCGCCAGTCGCTGACCAGCGTCACCGCATAACCCAGCCGGCGCAGCCCCAACGCCACCGCTGCGCCCGCGGGCCCGGCGCCGAGAATCAGGATGCCGCTCATTGCCAGACTCGTCGCTCAGGGCCGCGATAACGGGCGTTATCCCGCAGCCATTGAAGAATTTGTGGATTGCTCGCGTCGAGGTGTCCGGCGAGGAAATTGGCGATATGCCCGGTCAACGCCGCGCAACCGAGACTGGCGCCGGATTGCCCTGGATAGGTGCCTTGAACGCAAGCGGCAAAGTCGGCCTGCTGGCTGTTAAGCCACGACCATTCGTGTTCGCCGCAACGTGCATCGCCGGTCACTCGCAACACCTGCGGGTAACTCGCGGGGTATACACCTTCGCCTTGCGCCGGGCTCGAGGCGCACAGCAAAACACCACGCGCCAACGCCGCCGAACACGCCTCACGCAGCAGGCTACGGTCCTGGCGCAAGCCAAGGCTGAGGTTGATCACCCGCACGTCCTGCGTCACCAACCAATCGATCGCCGTGGCGATTTGCAAGGCACTGGTCACCCCGCGCTGGTCGAATACTTGCGCCACACAAAAACGCGCCGAGGCAGCACGTCGGCTGATCGCCTCGACAACCGCGCTGCCGTGGCCGAGCGGATCGTCACGCAGCTCGTCTTCGGCGAGCCCGTCTTCGACCAGATAAAACCGGCGCCCGGCACTCACCTGGCCGCGTTGCGCCACGGAGTGTCCGCTGTCGACTACGCCAATCCGTAGCTCAGACTTCATGCAGCACCTTTATCTGTGTCAGAACACCGTCGAACAATTCAAAGCGCAAATCGGCATCGGCCAGGGTCGAGGGGCGATGGCTGATCAGGATTCGTGTACGTCCGGCAAACAGTCGGTCGATGGCCTCGATGACTTCGCGCTCAGTGGCCTCATCGACCGCCGAAGTGGCTTCATCGAGTACCAGAATCAGTGGGTCCTGCAACAGTGCACGGGCGATGGCGATCCGCTGCTTCTGCCCGCCGGACAACTGCTGACCACGTTCGCCCAAAGGGCTGTCGAGGCCTTCGGGCAGGGACGCGATCAAGCTGTCGAGCTGCGCCAGCCGCGCCACTTCGACCACCGCCTCACGACTGGCATCTGGCACCGCGTAAGCGAGGTTATCCGCCAGGCTCCCGCGAAACAGCACGATGTCCTGGCTGACCACGGCGATCCGCCGACGCAACTCGAACAGCGCAAGCTCACGCAGGTCGATCCCGTCCAGCAGCACCCGGCCGGACTGCGGGTCGTGGTGCCGTTGCAGCAGGTCAATCAGCGTCGACTTGCCAACCCCGGAGCCGCCGCTCAGGGCCACTTTCAAACCGTAGGGAATACGCGCCTCGATCCCACGCAACGTCACCGGGCGCCCAGGGTGGCTGAAATGCACCGCCTCAAAACACAGTTCGCCAGAGCTCGGCATTGGCTGCGGCGTTACCGGCGTGACGACGCTCGGCTGTTCACCACGCAGCTCCATCACCCGACCGAGGCTGACGGTCATCCGTTGAATCGCCACATACAACCCGAGCAAGCTCTGCACCGGCCCGACCGCCATCCCCAGATAGGTCGAAAATGCAATCAGCGCACCGAGCTGCCAGGTGCCCTGCACCACCCAATAACCGCCAATCAAAAACGCACAGGCCCGCGACAACGAAGTCAGCGTACCGGGCACCGCCTGGGTGAAAAACTCGGTGACTTGCAGGCGCAACAACTGGCTCATGTAGCCCTGCCCCAATCTCTCGAGACGCCGCGCTTCGCGTTGCTGCTGGCCGGCGGACTGGATGAATTTCATCACCGGCAAGGTTTCGACCATGAACGAGGACATGTCTGCCGAACGTTCGCGCAACTGCCGCACATCGCGCTCGACCTTGCGCCGCATCCAGCGCAACCAGAGTACGTCCAGCGGGATCAACACCAGCGCCAGCAGCGAGAGTTTCCACGACAGGGTCAGCAACATCGCCACCGCGCAGACCAGACCGATGACGCTGGAAACCGCCGAGAACAGCGAGTCGACGGCAAAGCGCTGGATCTCCGCGACGTCACCGTCGAGGCGTGACATCAGGTCGCCGATCCGCCGTTGCCCGTAGAAGCCTGGCGACAAGGTCTGCAAGTGTCGATAAAGGTCATCGCGCAAAGCAAACAGAATGCGCCCCGATAGCCGCGTATGCAGGTAGCGGTTGATCCCCGACAACGCCGTACCGAGCAGTCCGGCAACGATCATTAAACCGGCGATCAGCACCAGCATGGCAAAGTTATGTGCCAATAACCCATCGTCGATCAGCAACTTGGTCAGCCAGGGCTGCACCAGCACCAGCAACGAGGCGCACACCGACAACCCGAGCAGTCCGGCAATCGCCAGCCGATGCGGGTGCACGAAGCCGTAGAGCCACGCAAGCGCAGCGTCCAGTGCCAGGGGGTTGTGGCTGTCGACCAGCCTGACGATCAAGCGACGCATCAGCTGCGCAACTGTTTGAGCTTGCGATACAAGGTCGCACGGCTGATGCCCAGCGCATCGGCAGTCGCCGAGACGTTGCCATGATGACTGTCGAGGGACTGGCGAATCAGCTCCAGTTCGTTCTCGCGAATGCTGCCGGAGGTCAAGCGCTCGCTGGCATTCAACTCGTCGAGCATGCTGTCGGGCAGATGATCCAGGCTGAGCACGCTTTCACCGGGCTCGCGCATCGCCAATGCAGTACGCAGCACCATCTCCAGTTGGCGAATGTTGCCCGGCCAGTGGTAACCGGCGAGCAGGTTGCTCAAGTCGTCCTTGAGCTTGACCGTTGGTGCATCCAGCTTGCCGAGCAAGCGATTCACCAGCTCACTGAAGTCTTCGCGCTCGCGCAAGGCCGGCAGCATCACGCTGATGCCATTGACCCGGTAGAACAGGTCTTCGCGAAAGTGTTTGTCCTCGACCAGACGCTTGAGGTCGCGGTGAGTGGCGCAGATCAGCGCGACGTCGATGTCTTGCTCTTCACCCGCGCCCAGCGGTGCGACCTTGCGGTCCTGCAACACCCGCAACAGCCGCGCTTGCAGCGCCAGTGGCATGTCGCCGATTTCATCGAGGAACAACGTGCCGCCATGGGCCTGTTGCAATCGACCGATCATCCCGCCCCGTCGTGAGCCGGTGAACGCACCTTCGCGATAGCCGAACAATTCCGACTCGATCAGGCCTTCGGGGATCGCTGCACAATTGACCGCAACGAACGGTTTATCGCAACGACTGCCGGCCATGTGCAACGCCCGGGCGATGACTTCCTTGCCAGTGCCGGTTTCCCCCAGCAGCAACACCGGCAACTCATTGGCCAGGCCTTGCCGGGCCATACGCAACGCACGCGCATAACGCGCATTGCTACCGGCCAGGGAGTCGAGATCGGGTTGAGGTTTGGTGCTTTTGGCGACAGGGCGCGGTGTGCTGCCGACATTGATTGAACGTTGCGGCGCACGCAGGGTTTTGTAAAAGAATTCGCCTTTGGCGGTTTGCAGACTGCCGACCCCACCTTGCTGCAGACGCGCCAGTAGTTGCAGGCCATCGACCCCGAGGAACTCTTCGCACCGGCGACCGACCAAGGCTGAACGCTCGGCATTGAGCAACTGGCAGGCCTGCGCACTGACCGCCAGAATCTGCCCGCCGAGGCTCACCGCCAACAGACCTTGCCAGGGTGACTCGAGGTACTGTCGACGACTGTGGAAGGCCAGCACGATCTGCTCGGGGAAGCTTGCGTTGAACACCCGGCTTTCAATCTGACTGACTGCCATCGCCAGTAACGCGGTGCTGTCATGCACGCGGCCCAACGGGCCTTCGCGGGTCAGATCGAGTACGCCAAGGATGTCGCCTTGAGGGCAGTGAATCGGCACCGAGGTACAGGAAAAATCGCTTAGACGATCCAGGTAGTGTTCGCCGCAGTCGATCAACGTCGGCCGGGCCTCCACCAGCGCAGTGCCGAGGGCGTTGGTGCCGCGCGCAGCTTCGCTCCAGCAGGCGCCCAGGGTAATGTCTTGCAGGCCGCTGCCCTTGAGGCGGTCGGCGCGGCCTTCGACGGCGAGAATGGTCGCGTCGGAGTTGGCGAGGATGATCAACCCTTCCTTGCCCTGACGCGCGGCCAGGTAGTCGATGGCCGGCATCGCGGCGTCGATCAGCAAGCGATTGCTCGCCAGCAACACCTCAAGGCTCGCGCTCGATTCCAGCGCCAACTCATGCTTGCCATTGAAGTGCACGCCATGGCTCAAGCTGCGCCGCCATGAGGCATCGATTTCAGCGCGCAACACCCCGCTGGGGACTTCGCCTTCAAGGTGAAGTTTCTCCCGGGCCAGCCGGGCTTCATGTTGCAGCTCTGGCGTTATTGTTTTTATAAGAGTCATCAAGCGCTCCGGATCGGTCCGCCCAGTCTCTGGCCGGGTCACTTCCAGACATGCGACGAAGCACGCATGTCATGGGAAAATATCTACCCGGTTCAGACGGCAGTAAAGGGAAGTTTGCCCAATACCTCGGACAGCCCTTCCCTCAAGCAATACCTGCGCCATGGGACATCGGCGCCAGCGCTTATCTTTACGTTAACGTCAAGAGACTGGCAAGTGCCACAGAGCGCCTGACTCGGTGTTCATGAGCAATAGGACTCGCGTTGTGACTCGATCAGGGTCAATGCCGCAGCCCAGGCCAGGTCGATGATGTTCTCGGCATCGTCTTGCTCGAACTGTTCAGCCGTGTGAACACAGACCTCTGGCGACGGAAAATTCAGCTCACACCCACCCGCCAGCGCCTGAACCTGCGCCTGACAGGCACGCTCCAGGAAGTAAATTTCCTGGAACGCATGGGCCACGCTGGCGCCGCCCACCAACAGCCCGTGATTGCGCAGGATCATCGCCTTGTGCGGTCCCAGATCGGCAATCAACCGCTCACGTTCGTCCAGCGACAAAGCGATGCCTTCATAGGTGTGATAGGCCAGCTTGCCGTAGAACTTCAGGGCGTGCTGAGTGATCGGCAGCAGGCCTCGCTTCTGCGCAGCCACTGCCATGCCCGCTGCCGTGTGGGTGTGGATTACGCAGTTCAGATCGGCGCGCGCCATGTGGATGGCCGAATGGATTACGAAGCCCGCGGTATTGACTCGATGATCTGCATACGCCGGATCGACAATGCGGCCCTGCTGGTCGATGCGCACCAGATCAGAGGCGCGTATGCGATCAAAGATCACCCCGTAGCGATTGATCAGGAAATGATGCTCGGGCCCCGGAATCCGCAAGGTGATGTGGGTGTCGATCAGGTCGGTCATGCGGAAATGCGCGACCAGTCGATACAGGGCCGCCAACTCGCAACGGGCCTGCCATTCAATGGTGTTCATGTGTTCAGGCGTATTCACCCACTCACCTCTTTGTGTGTGTGATGGCGTCTGCGCTTTGTCCTTGGGCGGGCAAAACGCAGACGCCGATTGTCGACAGCACGGTGTGCTTGTGGGCTTTATCGCGGCCGGGCTAGGATTAGTCAATTTTCAATTTCTTAACCTACCTATTAGCTGAACTAATAGCAGGACTCTTTATGCCCTCCCTCCTCTCCCATTCCAGCCGGCGCTTTCTCAACGACCGGCTCGACTGGAACCTGTTGCGCACGTATCTGGTGATCGCCCAGGAAGGCAGTATGAGCCGCGCCGCTGCACGCCTGCACATCACCCAATCGGCGGTGAGCCAGGCGCTCAAGCGTCTCGAAGAACAGCTCGATTGTGTGCTGATTGCCCGCAGTGGTCGACGCTTCGATCTCACCGAAACCGGAGAAGAAGTGCTGCGTATTGCGGCAGATATTTATGGTGATATTTCCCGATTGGGAACGGTGATCGAAAGTCGTCACGATGACGTAGTGGGCAAGGTGCGGATCCTTACCATCAGCGGTATTCAGTCCTCGCACTACGATGAGTTTCTGGCGAACTTTCACGAAAACCATCCAAACGTCGAACTGGAAGTCGAGGTGATGGGCAGTTCGAACATCATCAGTTCACTGCTGCAAAAAACTGCGACGGTCGGTGTTGGTTTATGCCGGCTGTCGCAGCCACGACTGGAGCAACGGGTGCTGTTTCGCGAGCGTTATGGGTACTTCTGCGGCCAACGCCACCGGTTGTTCGGGCAGGCGAATCTGACACTGGAACAGCTTGCCGCCGAGCACTTCGTCAGCTTCACCAGCGACCAGTTGGGCGGCAATCTTTCACCGCTGACGCTGTTTCGCGACCAACAGGGCTTTACCGGCAAGACCGTCGCATCTTCGACCAGTTTCGAAGAGATTCATCGGCTGATTTGCGCAGGGTTTGGGATCGGCTGTTTGCCCGTGCATCTGGTGCGGCGAGATGTCGAGGAGGGGCTGCTGTGGCGTCTGCCGCCTGAGGAGGGCGTGGTGGATCTGGATATTCGGCTGCTCTGGAATCGTGAGCAGAAAATGACTCAAGCCGAAACTGTATTCCTGGAAAGCTTCCAGCACCTGCTCAACAGGCGTGAGCAGGCGTTGTAGCTTTTAGCGCTTCAAACGTGCGGATAGCCTGGTGGTTTGCTCGGGCTTGCGTATTGCGGCTTCAGGTGACCGTCCTTGTCCAGCAGCCACGCATCCATGATCTGCCGCACCACAGGGCCGGCAACCCGACCGCCAGCCTCGCCGTTCTCGATCATCACTGAAATCACGATCTGCGGGTGTTCGGCCGGGGCGAAGCCGACGAACAAGGCGTTGTCGCGGTTACGTTCACGGGTCTTCAAACGGTCGTAGCGTTCGCCCTGTTTGATCGCCACCACTTGTGCGGTGCCGCTCTTGCCTGCGATCCGGTACTGCGCCCCCACTGCTGCCGCACGGGCGATTCCGCGCGGATCGTGCATGACCATTTGCATGCCGTGGTTGACCTGGTCCCAATCCCTCGGGTTTTTCAGCAGGATGTTGGGCATCGGATGCTCGTCCACCGGCGCCACGCCGTCGATCGTCTTGGCCAGGCGCGGTCGGTTCCACACGCCTTTGTTGGCGATCAGTGCAGTTGCCTGAGCCAGTTGCAGCGGCGTCACTTGCATATAGCCCTGACCGATCCCGAGGATCACCGTTTCACCCGGGAACCACGGCTGGCGGCGAGTAGCGCGCTTCCACGCCTGGGATGGCATCAACCCGGCGGACTCTTCGAACATGTCCAGCGAGACCTTCTCGCCGAGGCCAAACATCGCCATATAATCGTGTAGACGATCGATACCGAGCTTGTGCGCCAGGTCGTAAAAGTAGGTGTCGTTGGAGCGCATGATCGCTGCATCCATGTCGACCCAGCCGTCGCCGCTGTGATTCCAGTTGCGGTATTTGTGGTCGAAATCCGGCAGTTGGTAGTAACCCGGATCGAAGACCCGAGTGGACGCCGTCACTACGCCGGTGTCGAGCCCGGCAATCGCCACTTCCGGTTTGATCGTCGAGCCCGGCGCGTACAACCCGCGTAATACCCGGTTGAACAGCGGGCGGTCAATGGAGTCATGCAGCGCCGCGTATTCCTTGAAGCTGATGCCGGTGACGAACAGGTTCGGATCGAAGCTCGGTTTGCTGACCATTGCCAGCACTTCACCGGTTGCCGGATCAAGAGCAACTACTGAGCCACGACGGTCGCCCAGCGCGTCTTCTGCCGCTTCCTGAAGCTTCACATCGAGACTGAGCACGATGTTTTTCCCGGGGATCGGATCAGTGTGCTTAAGCACGCGCAACACGCGACCCTGGGCGTTGGTTTCAACCTCTTCGTAGCCGACATGTCCATGCAACTCGGACTCGTAGAATTTTTCGATGCCGGTCTTGCCGATCGACTGGGTACCGCGGTACTCGACGGTGTCCAGTGCCTTGGATTCTTTCTCGTTGATGCGCCCGACATAACCGATCGAGTGGGCAAAATGCGCGCCCAGCGGGTAGTTGCGAACGAACTGCGGCTCGACGTCGATTCCCGGCAAACGGAACTCGTTCACCGCCAGTACGGCGATCTGCTCTTCGGTCAGCTCATAAAACAAAGTGACCGGAACAAAGGGATGGCGCGCCTGTTTCATCGCCTTGTCGAATAGCGTGCGGTCTTCAGGAGGTAAATGCAGCAGGCTGACCACCGAGTCCAGCTCACCCTTTACATCGGTCGCGCGCTCGCGGGTGATGGTCAGGTTGTAGCTCGGCCGATTGTCGGCCAGCAACACGCCATTGCGGTCATAGATCAGACCGCGAGTCGGGGTAATGGGCAGGACATGCACCCGGTTATTTTCGGAGATCGTCGAGTGATAGTCGAACTCGACCACTTGCAGAATGTACAGGCGCGCAACCAGTGCACAGGTGATGGCAACCACGAACAGCGCGCAAGCCAACAACCGTTTGTTGACCAGACGCGTTTCTGTTTCATGGTCTTTGATCGGGATCGGTTCGGGCATTTCTGCAGCAACTCTTTGACTGGGTTAAACGCCATTCCCTGCGCGTGACATCAGTCCATCAAAAAACGAGCTGCACCATACCAAAAACTGGACGGCCGCTTTAGGACTAATTTCCTGAGTAGCTGTCCTTGACGGCCAAAACGACAGTCGGACGCGCTTCGGGCTCATCGTAAAAAGACACGACTATGAGCGAGGCGACTTTCTCGCAGGCCAAACAAAACCCCTACCTGCATACGCAGATAGGGGTTTCGGAATTTAATCTTGACGATGACCTACTCTCACATGGGGA
>NZ_JBXAOB010000021.1:0-74024 GCF_058802345.1 Pseudomonas sp. GW822-FHT02D10 | reverse complement strand
AGGCCGACCTGGTGAAATAAAGGCCTGCCTAACGGCAGGCCGTTACCGGCCCGCACACAAAAAATCTGACAGTCCCGCAAAACCAAACACCTCCCGCAATCGCTAGAATCGCGAAAAACTATTCGATGAAATCTTGAAGAGCCCGATCAAAATCCGCTGACATGCGAATCTGCCCTTTAAGCCGCCCTGGCTTACGCCGACGCATAACACCAACATGCGGCAGCAAATCCAGATAAGGCTTACCGTCCTTCGTTATTACAACCCTGTCACCGGCCCAAACTCGTTTGGTGAGCAGTGAAAGTCGGGATCTTGCTTCATCCATTGTGAACAGTACCGGTTCGCTCATAACTGGCTTCTCCCATGGCGAGCTAAATCACAACCCAATCTTCGAATGCAAGACGGGCTACATCTCGTCAGTCGAACAAGGCAAGGACAGAGGCCTCCATGACCACACAGCAAACGGGCGATACGTCTACATCTAGCCTTTGCACCTTTGTGAGAAGACCATCTGGTTCGCGTGTAAAAACCCTTGTCAGATGGCGAATCCTTGAATCAGATCAGACAGGAATCCAGCTTGCGGTGCCTGCGGCGTCCCCACGATCATCGCGCGGTCCAACCCACAGTTAATCGTCTCGCATGCCGTCTCCGGAAGCAGCACGCAGGCATGGCAAGCGGACTTGTTCACACGCCTCGAACCATTTCCTCCCAGATTTTCTGAACACACAGGATCCGCGGAACACCAAGACGCACGCGAGACAGCCCGGCGCACCATTGGCTCAAACAACTTAGGACGACCGAGGCGGACCAGCCCACCTAGGCTACCCTCCGAGTCACCTGCAGCCGTATAAATGAGGAAAGCAGCCATAGGCGCCCCATCGTCATTTGACACAAAGATGCGCTCTTTCAATGAAGCGGAGGAGTAACCGCACTCGAAAACCAACTGATTGATGAGAATATGGGCAAGCGTATGGACTAGAAGGTAACGCGCTGCCCATTGCCACGTGCAACCGCTACTCAGAGGGGGCAGTAGCCACGTCTCGTTGGCCATGCGATCCACAAATCCTTTATCGAGCCGCCCTTGCAGCCAAGAGGCGTTCATGTCGAGCCAGCTGTTGATTGCCTCCTCACGCAGCTCGACAAATAACCCTTCGCCGTAATTTTTGATGGCGGGCAGCCACTGGTACTCGGGCTCTGGCGGATTCAGAAAAAGCTGGCCCATTGCGGATGAAGGCATGCCTTCGAGCGGATCCTTCGACCGCACCAGACGTTCGAATCCATAAAACACACGCGTTTCGCGCAATCGCTCCACTAGGTTGACCGTCCCCAGCCACGACGTGAAGGCTGCTGGAACCAGGCTAGGTATAACACGCAATTCACTGCTCTTGCCCGGACCAACCTCGCTCCGGAGGACGTTGTACTCGGCCCGCCGGAACATCAGACTTTCCGATTCATGGGAGACAGGCTGAAGGGTGCCGGTGGTCGCTGTGATCCCCTGACTGAGGGATTCGAAGGCCTTCAGGATCGCATCGTCTTCGGGAAGCACTGTGTAATGGGGTTTCAGGATCTCCCGAAGCATTTCCAGGGCTTTGGGACGCCGTTCCATGTTGAGGAAGATCTTTACGGTGGTCAGATCCAGGTCCTGCTGCCTCAGTATCTCCTGTATGTCGACAATTTCCCGCTGACTAGCGAGATCAGGCAGATAGATCGAGGAAATGGTCTTGCCGAAGTAGATGTTTGACTGGTTGATCAGCACGGCCACCGGGTGTTCGGTGCACGTTTCCGCCGCCCTCCCAAGCCATGGACGATCACCACCACAGGTAATGCCTGCATCCCTAAGGCCGGAAGCCGTGATCGTGTAAGTGGCAGGATCGCGCTCCATGAACATTGCACCAATCAGCGTCTTCGATTTCATGCAGGTCTTGCAGGAGACTTTCACGGACCGCAGATCTGGGCCGCCCGAGTCATTCAGAACCAGACCTTCATCGCCAGGACAGACACATCCAAACCACTGCTTCCAAGGAAAGTCCGTTATATGACCATGGGCACAGACACTGATGAAGCGGACTGGCCGCCATCGGCCTTGGCCCTTTTCCAGAGGTGCCAGCTTCTCCGTATTTAGACTGAACCTGCGCAACTTTCCACTGGTGCTGTTGACATACCAGGTTGGAAACCGATGCGTCTGAACTTGCAGATACGAAAGCTCGGGGTTCTGGTCGTCAGAACAATACTGCGGCGGCTGGCGAAATTGTGGGACGTTGAGCAGCGCGGAAAGCCTTGGCTCATCGACCACATGCTTGCGCAAGGCCGTTTCACCCACCTGCCACTGCCCCCGCTCATCCGTCTTCCGGTACCAGAAGTCCAGTCCGCAGATGATGTTCGGAACACCGCTCTTGTCGGTGTAGATGCTCCCCGGGCCAAAGGGCGCAATCAGTTGCCCTAGGCGAATCTCACTGGCCATGTTCGGTCTGCTCCTCCGCGAAATAATCGTTACTGATCGCCGCGCGGGCATTGCCGTCGACGTTGCGCATGCTGCTAAGGATCCTCTCTCCCTTCAGTTTCTGTCCGGGTGTAGCGTATTCGCTCGACCACAGCATCAGATACTCGCCGTCCGTCCTCTGCGGGTAAGCCCACCATTGCTGCGGATTGCCCTGCCACTTCTTGCGGAGTCTGTCGAAAACCTTTTGCATGGCATTGCAGACACGGCGCGCCTCATCGGGCTGCTGCTCCATAATGGCCATGCAGCGCTCAATGAGCAGATCAAGCGCATCTTGTAGGTAGCCGTCATAGCTACCGAAGGCCTCGCCGGGCGAATCGGCTTCATGACACTGCCTGGCCCAGACCAACAGGACCCCGGCGAGAGCACGCTCCACCGCCTCGACCGAATAAGGGGTTGCCGATGTCGGTTCGACGCGCTCGTACAACCGGCGGTGGTAGCTGTGAAACTGCTCGAAGTGCGAGCGATCACGGCTCTTGGCCGGATTGAACATGCTCAGAATCAAACCTGGCCGCTCGGTCCAGCGCCGCCCGACACGGCCCGTCACCTGAATGTACTGCGCGGTCGACTTGGGCTGGCCGACGACGGCCATCAGCGCTAGCCGGTCGATGTCGATCCCTACCTCGATGATGTTGGAAGCCAGGCAGGCGTCGATGGAACCCTTCTCGCTCCAGTCCAGTGCCAGTCTGTCCATCAACTGCACCAGTTCCGCCTGACCACGACGGCTGGTCAGTTCCTCGACCGTATTGAGATAGCGTTGCTCGCTTCCCTTGAGGCCATAGCGGAACGAGTAATCCTTCAGGCGCGACGCGATGTCCGAGTCGAACAGTGTCCGGGCGCCGCCGAGTTCACGAAGGCTGTTATAGAACGCCAGCAAGGTCCACCACGCATCCTTGTCGCCATCATCGAACATCCAGGCCCGGAACAGTGCCGCCGAGAACGTCCGGACCTGCGTAGTCAGGAAAGACCGGTAACCGCTGGCATGAATGCCGAGGTACAGGCGCCCCTCGGCAAACCGATCGCCCTCCTTCGCGTAACGGCCGAAAAACGAATCGCCCATCTGCAGTCCGGGGCTGGGAAACAGCTGCAGCCCTTCGCGTGCATAAACGGCCCGTACTTGCTCCGTCGCACCACGGATGGTGGCCGTTGAAGCAATGATCTTGGGTCGGATCATGCCCGTACGGTCCTTCGCGCTGCAAAATCTTTCGATCACGCCTTCATACAGTCCGTAGATCGTGCCCAGCGGACCCGAGATCAGGTGGAATTCATCCTGGATGATCAAGCCCGGCGGCTGGCTAATACGCGTGACTGTCCCGGCGGCCCCATGATGGAAACCGAACAGCGCGCCGGCTTCCGGCTTCCATGCCATCATTGCGAACTTGTCCGCCGTACCGATGAACATGGACGGCGGCGTGTCGTAGATGGACTGGTCGACCACTTCGACGGGAAGACTGTCGTGCTCGCCACCGTACGAGCAGAGGGTGTCGGAGCACTTGAGATAAGGGCGCTTGTTGGACTCGGCCAGTCCGGCAAGGTTGTTCTCGTTGCGCCTTGCGTAGCGGGTGGGCCGGTCAGACGCCAAGCGCCCAATCTCGCTGCGGCACCAGGGGCATTCGGTGAGCACCAACGGATTCCCCTCCACCTCACCCCGGCTGTACTTCCTGATCTCAGCGCGGGCGCCATCCCAGGTGTTCGGCGAGCCATCGCCTCCAATCCACAAGCCCAGCGAGAAACACCTTTCCCCGAGCTTGGGCCGCGCGCTTTCCGCACGCAGGCGCACACGGATCTGCTCCATGGCGCAGATCAGACTGGCCGCCCGTTGGAACTGCTGCGTGGTCAGCATGCGCAGGGTATAGCGCATGAAAACGTTGGTGCCATCGCGGCGCAGCGCATCGTCGGGGCGTGTAATCAGGCGCTGGTGAAACATGTAGAAGGCCGCAACCGCGAGATAGGCCTCTGTCTTGCCACCTCCTGTGGGGAACCAGATCAGATCGACGATTTCGCGGTCGCCGGAATGCCCGTCGACAAGTCCAGCGATGCTCATCAGCAGGAAGGCCGCCTGGAATGCGCGCCAGCGTCCTACATCGGGCCTTTCCGTGCCGGCGGCCCAGACATCCCAAGCGGTGCGCGGTTTACCGAGCGGCAGTTCCTCGGCCGCGACGTAACCGTCAAGACGGCTGAGGGGGCGGCGCTCGATCTGCTTGGATGCGATCTGCTGCAGCAGCATGCCCTGATTTGCCAACCGGAACGCTTCCAGCGCAGTCTCATCCTTCTGCAGGATGGCAATCCCACGCTGGATACGCGTCAAACACTGCTGGCAGTCATCAAGATGGCGCTCGGCCACATCCTGATAATGTGCATCCAGCCCTGCGCGCTCCTGTTCCCTTGCCGTAATCCACGCCGCGTACTCGTCTGCTAGATGGGTGAGTGTCTGCCAGCCCACCCCGCCCTCAGCGAAGGAAGGCAGCCCGGCGAGTTCGCGCATCGACAGGGTGATCAGTTGGCCATCGAGCCCCCTGATGTCGGGCGTCATGCTAGGGAGCTCCACGGCCGGCATCACATCTGCGAAAACCACTTCCGGCGTGTCGCCATCCATCCCCTCCCAGCCTGCCGCACAGCCATGTCCAATCGCCCAGGTGGCCGCATCGCGGTAGAGCAGTGCGAGGGTCTGCTCGTCGTCATCAAACTGCTCGAACGGCCTGACGCCTTCAGGGTAGCGACTGAACTTCGCCCCGGCCTGCACACGCACTTCGAAATGCGCCTGATAGAGCACACTGCGGATGCGCTCCTCCTGCGTTTTCAGGGTGCCGGCATCCCGCAGATTGCGCAGCACACAGGTGATGAGCCACTTGCCATGCATCCGCCGGGGAAACAGCTGGATCTCCAGGGGCAATCCGCAGGGAAGATCCAGCTTTCTGGATTCGGTAACGCCGGGCTTCAGCTTGCCGAGCTCAAATCGCTCGCAAGTCTCTGCGGTGGTCACCGGCACTCGCCGCCACGCATCGAAAGACTGATCGCTTCCACCCTCCGGCCGTACGACTTTGACACAGCGTTCGTAACGGCCATTGACCGGGAAAGGTGTCGCATCGGGCAGTTGCCAGAAGAATTTTTTCTGCGCAGGCAGCGCCACCACAATTTCGCCCGACTCGTCTTCGATACAAAAACTGATGCCCATGACCGAGGGCTGATACATGTCGGCACTGGCGATTTCGAAATCGTCATCCAGCCCCACCGTCGCTGCATCGACGCTCTCGGCTCCCACATCACGTAACGCCGGTTCTTCTATCTCGGCGACAACCGCCTGTGCGGTTTCAACCGCCGCATCGCCAGCAAGCTCTTCTGCAGTTTGCGTAGCCGCCGGTTCGTCGCTTCTTGGCCCGGGCACATCATTGCGCGGGTGCAACAGTCCCGCGCCATAGCGCTGCAGTGGAGTTTCTCCGCGGTAGTACACGATCTCTTGCGGGACCTGGGTACCTTCAGGCATCCAGAACAGCGTCCCGTTGGCGTCGGCCGGCGCTTGGAAAGCGCGCTCCGCATCAAAGGCCACCGTGGTGCCAGGCTGGCCAGCATCCAAAGGGCGCGCAGGTCCCACCAGCTCACCGCGCAGAAATTCGATCTCGGCAGAACGCTCTCTATTCATTGTCTTTCCCCGCACAGGCCACCCATTCGACCAGCTGTGACTTGCCTGAAGCGTGACAGAGGATGTAAAGCCGCTCTATCGCACGGGTGATGCCCGTGTAGAAGCGATGGCGGTTGAACCCGCTGTCGAACGGCATCACGTCGGCAATGATAATGACCTTGTTCTCAAGACCCTTGTATGCAGAAACAGTGGACCACCGGATACCCTTGGCCTCGAACTGCGCGGCGGAAACAAATCGTCGTTGAGACTGTTCCCGCAGCAGAGGCAGCACCGATTTTTGTTCTGCACCGAAACTCAACACCGTGATCTCCTCATCGCGGAAACCACTGTCCAGAGCCAAGTCAATGCACTCGCTGATTCTACGGACCTGATCCTTCGCGTCTTCATACATGGTCAGATCCCACGTCTGCAGGCCGCCTCCCTGGCGCATATAGCCTGAATACGTGCTCCGGTCAGCCATCGACAGGGTCATTGCAACTTGTCCGATGGACTTGTAATTCCGGCAGTTTTCCATGAGCAGCCAGCGGACGGCTTGATGCCGCACTTCGACAAGATTCGCCTCGAGTTCGTCAGCTCCCGTCAGCACCTGATTTCGAAAGTCACCAAGCATCAGATAACTGCCACCGATCAGATCTCCGTCGATCAGTAGGCGGACGCAGTCCAGAAGGTCGGGCCGCGCGAGAATATCCTGCGCCTCATCAATCACCAGATAGTCAAATCGCGCATCATGTGCGCAAGCCGGATCAGTCAGACGTTCCTGAATCAGCAGCGGAAGCTGTGCCCAAAAATCGGCATCTGGATCATTCGGGGGTTCGATGCCGGTCAACGACATTAGTACGCTGAACGCGGAGCCGCCGATCAGATCGGGATGGCGATCGGCCGCTAGCTCACGAGCGGCCCAGCTGCCGATCAGCCGGTTGAAACACAGATAACCGACGCGAAGCCCTTGGGCGGCCTTGCGCCGAGCGACCTCAATGCCTATCAGTGATTTTCCTGTCCCAGCTCCCCCTTCCACCAGAACCCGAGGGTTGTAGTCCGTCAACCTGAGAACCGGCCGCTGCTGCTCGCGCAGAAGCTTCCCGAGCTCCGCCTCGCGATGGAGCATTTCGGAAGCCTTTTCGGGTCGGCGCTTGCGGATCGGAAAACAGAAATTGATGAACTCGTCACGATGAAATGCCGACAACAGCACTTTCAGCGGGGAGATCTGTGGATCGGCGCCAATGGCCAGCTGTGCCATGCGCTTGAGTGCGTCGCAGAATGCCTCGCCCGTGCCGCATCCGGCAAACCGGCCGCGATCCATCACTTCGAACGGCTGAATGGACACATTAGCCGGCACGGCGAAGTCTGCTCGCGGGAAAACGCAGCAATGAATGACAGGCACATGCGCAAACGCGGATAGCCGGTCCACCAAACGACGACGCAGCGCGAATCGCGCATCCTGCGCTTGGCGAAATGGCGACTTGGTGACGCTGTCCGGATACCAGCGGCTGCCGTCGAACCCGATTTCACGATGCGATTTTACCTCAACGCAGAGAATACCAACGTCGGGGATCAGAATGACAAAGTCGACCTCGGTGCGACGATAATTGTTGTACGGAGCAAGATCGAGTGAGTGAATCACTATCCAGTCGCGTCCCGAGCTTTCCAGCTTGCGGAACACGTCTATTTCACCTAGCGGAGCAGACTCATTGATGAACGCGGGGATCATGTGCATTAGAGTGCATCCCCTGATTCACAACGATACTGTTCCGCGACCAGCAGCTTCATTGGCTTACCAAACTCCTCCGGCGGTGCGGCAAAGCCGGGCGTAATGCTGATGACCGGATCAAACCCCACACTGCCAGCCAGTCCGCTCTCCGGAGTCAACAAGTGGAGGTAATCCCCATCGGGCGAAACCATGTCGCGCAGATGACCGAGTTCTTTGCGCAACTCCACAATGAGCTGCTCATTGACGATGGCGGATTCCATGACACCGTGCTCGACCGCTGTCGACCGTGAGGCCGCCACTTCGGCCCAGGCCAGACGCCAGCCCGGGACCACTTGTCCATTGTGGTTCCGTGGGGGGATGAGTTCCGGGTCGATCACACGGGTAAGCAGCGCCTGAAAATGATCACGGCTCTGAGGCGCATGAATCACGCTGCCATTCAGCGACATCCAGCTCTCTGCTGCGCGATGAAGATTGCGCAGTGAAATGCCAGCATCCTTCATTTTCTGGACACACAAGCCCGACCGTCGTTTGTACAGGTCGGCCAGTGCCTTTTTCCAGACGGCTGCTAGCGGAGCTTTGGCGGCGTCGACGCTGATCTCCCCAAAATTCGCATCGGCGTCGTGGATCAGCAGGTAATCGCCTTCCTCCACATCAATGATATGGCGGTAGGCGATTGCGTCGCAGTCATCACGACGTGGGGCGAACACCAGCTGGCTTGTTCCGGGCCGCAGCAGAACCCCGCAATCACCGGACAATTCCACCAGCACACAGCGATGCCAGCCTCGATCGGCGCCCTTGGTCTCGGCAAAGAAGACAATGTCGTCAGCTGGGTCCTCCGCCGGCGGGGATGCGTCTATCCTGGCGCTGCCGGTGACGATGTGCCTTACGGACCGCATGGTTGCTAGCCAGTTGTGTGTGGGAGCCACAGGATCGGCCGCGAATCCTTCCTCATCTGCCAGCCCTTTCCAGACAAACCTGACCAGCCTGCGGTAAGTCGGCGAAGTGATCAGTGCCTCCGGTGTTTTTGCCATGCCGTGTGTGCGCAGCGGCCCGAACCTGAACAACGCATCAACTGGCGAACAGCTGCGATATTCGGCAAGCGAGCAGATGAACGCATGGTCTTCGAGCTCGGTCAGCCCCTCGAGCAACTCGCGGAAAAGATCACGCTCATTGCGGTGGCACCAAATTTTGAGCCGGTCCTGACCAAACTCCACTGTCAGGTTGCAAAATACCCGCACGAACTCCTCATTCAGCACCGAGCCTTCTTCGCGGTAGCGGCTGATTAGGTCTTTCAGCGCCATAACTTCGCGCACAGCGTCCTCGCCCCACCTGTAGCGAGTGTGGAGCTCGTTGGCCAAACCGAAATTCAGGAGAAAATCGGTATTCGGTATCAATGGCGATGTCAGCCATTTCATCATCTCGATGCGCAGCGCCAGTGCGGGTTCATTCTCTCGCGGATCGCCTTCTGGCCGATAGATGGCGGCAAACAGCGCCCGCATATGACTACGAATCGCAGTAAACAGCTGCGACTCGCACACATGGAGCTCCTGAACCGGAGGATTGTCTGCCAGAAAACTCATGCGCTCGGTCGTCGAGACGTACGTCATTTAGGTTGCCTTCCGTTGCAGCACGCGCAGCAACATGCCTTCTGGCAGTACGCTAGGCAGACAGTTTTCGATGTACATATCGGCGTAGTAACGGATGATCCCGTTCAGCCAGTCTCTTAGCTGATCGGTGGCTTCGATAGCGGCATCGCGGTTGCAGACACCGATAATGTCGCTGGCGGGAAACAGTCTCTCCGCAGCGAGCAGCGCAGACAGGCCATCGGCAACAACTAGCCAGGCTTCGTGTCCGGAATTATCTGAAGCACGCTCATTCAGAAAGCCCAGACGCTGTATGTACTTCCTTTCCTTGGAATGCAGGGTCAGCAGCTCGCCCAGCGGCAGCCGGCAATTATCGGACGCGAAACCCGCGGCATAAAACTTTTGCATATAGGTTGTGTCGCGCGCAGCGCCCTGCCCGACCAGTACCAGACCGTCATAGGAGCGGCACAGGTTGTCTTCAAGGATCGGCCCGTTGCAGCCAGGCAGAGCACTATAAATCGACAGTTCCAGAGCTGATCCGCCGGGGCTTATCTGTGGCAGCGGAAGATTGTGTAGCTGCCAGCCGAGGGCACTTTCTCGCCTGATGTAACGGCGGCATGGTCCGTTCGGATTGGGAGTGAGTTTTCCACCACGCTTGATATGCCGCTGGTGCGTGCTGTCCTCAATCACTATTTCATAGGGCTTCTCATTGTCAGAAGCAAAACGCCAGCAGGTATTCTCAATGACATTGCGTACATCCCATGAGGGCAGCTCGGAGGAGTCGCCGCGCCTCAGTGCAGCCATGCGCTCGCGGCACCTTCGTAGCAGAAGGTCAAAGTGCGTATCGACATGGTTTGCCGTAGCACGCTCAAGATCGCTCCGCAGCGCGCCCAACGCGACGAGACCGGCCGCCTCCGATCCGCACGGCATTGACAAGAGCCCGATCCGACGA
Source organism: Pseudomonas sp. GW822-FHT02D10 (assembly GCF_058802345.1). Taxonomy (NCBI): domain Bacteria; kingdom Pseudomonadati; phylum Pseudomonadota; class Gammaproteobacteria; order Pseudomonadales; family Pseudomonadaceae; genus Pseudomonas; species Pseudomonas sp. GW822-FHT02D10. The sequence goes on along the minus strand of NZ_JBXAOB010000021.1, from coordinate 63,647 downwards.
GCGTCATTGCAGCTCTGGCGCCACCTATAACCCAGACTGAGCGCCGCTTCTACCCACGCTGGGGCAGTTTCATGCAGCACATCCCCTTCGAAATACCGCATCTGCCGACCCTGATTTTCTCAAGCATCCTTTGACGAGCGAGGCGCTCAAACAGTGCCGCTCGCTACTAGCCCACACCCAGCAGCTCATTTACAGGCCGTTCTCAATTGAGGCTAATTGAGCCATCCGATGCCATTAAATCATTTCGAGGATCCGATGAGGCATAGCTGGCTGCGTGAAGGCCAAGGAGAGTGTAGTAAAGAACTGCTGCCAAGCTGGGCTTGTGAGTCACACGTTGCGAGAACCGGCGCTCCCTAAGGAAACGCTGAAAAAGACTTGCGATCAGGCCCTTCGTTATCGGGCGTAAGAACTGGCTGTTCAGCGACACGCCCAAAGGCGCGATGGCCAGCGCTCAACTTTACAGTTTGGTCGAGGCGGCTGAAGCCAACGGCCAATAGCCCTATACGTGACTGCGTTACGCACTTGAGCGCCTGCCACAAGCCTCGAGCGTAGAAGACTTCGAGGCCTTGCTGCCGTGGAATTGCACGCGGCAAACTCCAGGATAGCCATAGATCCCCACCTTTAAAATGTGGGGTTCATGGAGCGCTTACAAAACATCCCCGTAGCAGTTGCCGAAGGCTACGTCCGAGGGCGAAGCCCTCGCAAAACCAAACACCTCCCGCAATCGCTAGAATCGCGAAAAACTATTCGATGAAATCTTGAAGAGCCCGATCAAAATCCGCTGACATGCGAATCTGCCCTTTAAGCCGCCCTGGCTTACGCCGACGCATAACACCAACATGCGGCAGCAAATCCAGATAAGGCTTACCGTCCTTCGTAATCACAACCCTATCACCGGCCCAAACGCGTTTGGCAAGCAGTGAAAGTTGAGATTTTGCTTCATCCATCGTGAACAGTACCGGTTCGCTCATAACTGACTTCTCCCACGGCTAGCTAAATCAGCAGTGTAAAAATGCCGGACGTTTCTTTGAGATTTCCTCATCGAAAAATTCACGAAAGGTGAGTACATTCCCTTTTTTCTCGTAACAAGTATCCGACGAGTTTTTCAACGACTCTGGAACGACGAGAAAAATATCGCTCCGCGCCATATCATCAACTGCATCAGAAGAAACTCGATCATCTACAGTTGCCAAAAATAATCCACAATTGAATTTTTCTAGCGCGATCTGTTTCCAGCGTTCGCGCAGAGTAGTTTTTGCGGACAGTACTAACGCATCTTCAAAACTTCTTGCTTTAGAACCCAAAACATCTCCATTCGGGAGCACAAAATCCGGCCGCCTACCACTTGTTATAAATTGTTCTTGAAACTCTACTTTCCCATCTTTTAAAAGTCGGGAAATATGCTGTTCGAAAGACCTTCCCGCTCGGGATTTTCGATGCTGGCTTGCACTTAAAAAAGAAGCATCGAGCTGAGGAAATCCTCGCACCACGGCGCTAACCAAATCAGGGCCTCCCTCGCTTATGATGCGAACGATATCGGCCGATCGATGACGAAGCTCCGCTCGCTTATACAAAGAATACTCAATATCGCGACTAATTTTCATAATGGCGTCACCAGGGCGCTTAATCTCATATGGATTAAGCGTCTCCAAGCCATTATTCTTCATGAATAAATTCTGTGCCTGTTCTGCAAGCACATCAGGCTTCGGCAACTTCGATACAGAGTCAATAAATTTTGATAGCCATCCCCCTTTTATGGCAGCCGTTATCTCTTCAATCAGCCGCGCACTTTCATCAGGTTCAATTTTCAAAATTTCTTTAGGATCAAAGAGATCACATTGAAAATCGACGCCTAGTTCGAACAGTGTCTCAATCAATTCTGCATCATCGGACGCGGAATCTATCACCACAAACCAATGCCATGCACCGCCTTCTGGTTTTTTAAGAACACCCCCTACAAGCAAAGAGGCTGGAGTAAGACCTGAAAACTCGTTTTTTGGCACTCTTGTCATGTGTGCCTCAGGCCCCTTATTTGAGAAGTGCTTCAATCGCGAAGACTTCGTCTCTCCAGTAGCTGGCCAGATCGTATCGAAAGCGGCCTCGAAGATATGTGGTTTGGCGTCCTTTTTATGCAGCTCAGGATAAAAACCAGATGTTCTTATGTAGGCAGGGATATAGACACCATTTTGGTGCTTATCAGGATTATCAGCCCAACTGCAATCATTTCTGGAAAGCTTTTTTATTAGAATAGTAGTGCTTTTGCCAATCCATTCTTGAAGCAACTCCCACTGATCGACATCCTTCACTACCAGCCTCCAAAGCTCAAAATTAAATAGTATTTTTTTGCAGTATTACGACCTGATCCGCGGAGGAGTAGTGGGCCAAACCATGAGCGAAAGATCACTGCGAATTAACACCTTAACCCGCTCAATATCACTCAACGAATGCTTGATACCGCACTCCCAAACCGTCAATACCCTCCAGCCAGCGCACAAGAGTTTCGCAATTTGACTCTCGTCTCGCTCAACATTTTTGTCTAATTTCAGCTGCCAAAAATCCTTTCGTGTAGCTGGAGAGGTAGCATAAAAACAATTTTTATGTCGATGCCAGAAACAACCGTGTACGAATATCACTATCCGATACTTGCTCAGCACCAGATCTGGCTGTCCCGGCAGGTCTTTGCGATGCAATCTAAACCGAAAACCGTTCGCGTGAAGATAACGCCGTATCGCCATCTCGGGTTGTGTATGTTTACCCTGGATGCCAGACATCATCCTGGAGCGAGTCACCGAATCTACTACATCAGTCAATAGTCAGCCCTTTTGTCACCCGTTTCACAGGGATCCAAGTGATGCCCCCCAACCCATGCTAGTCGTGTACCAATAAGCTGTTTTATGGTTATAAAAATGTGTGCCCAGCGACCACCCGCGTCGACACACAAGAAGAAATATCTCTGGATCTGGATTAATTCGCAAGAGCAATTTCAAGCTGTGGCTGCTCTGTATCAGCGTTTTTGGCCTTCGCAGCCAGAATGCGATCCTTCATCAGACGAGCCACAGCTTCAAAAACCGGAACCGCAACAGAGTTACCAAATTGACGGTAAGCCTGGGTGTCGGATACAGGTATGACGAAGGAACTTTCGCCAGGCTTGTCGAACCCCATTAAACGAGAACATTCATGAGGGGTGAGTCGGCGAGGACGATTGAGCTGATTCAACTCTCCGTTAAAGTCCAAAGCTTCAACAAACCCTCGATCGACCAGAATTTCAGAACCATCTTTATGGTACCTAGCCGACAGCGTGCGGGCGATATCTTTAGGACCCGTCAACCCAAAACCAAAGCCGTTGCCTTTCTCGCGGTGTTTTTGTGCGTAACGGTAGAGGTAGTCCCAGAGCTTTGGCGTGAGGATGTACTTACTGTCCACGTCCTTGTCGAGCAAGTCACCAAACGTCGGTCTGTGCTTGGGGATCAACTTGCTGATATCTCGAAGCGTAAAGCCTTGATGGACGTTCAGATCACGACGAAAGCCCACCAGCACAATCCGCTCGCGATGCTGAGGCAGAAAGCTCTTGGCATCGATGACCTTAGGGTCCGTACCTTTCGGCGCATTTACATCCGCAACCTCGTAACCCAGCTCGTCGAGGGCTTCGCAAATGATTCGGAAGGTGTTTCCCTTGTCATGGCTTTTCAGGTTCTTCACATTTTCCAGCAAGAATGCCGCAGGACGCTTTGCTGCAATAATCCGGGCCACATCAAAAAAGAGTGTGCCTTGGGTTTCGCACTCAAAACCATGTTTCCGACCTAGCGAATTTTTTTTCGACACTCCGGCCAAGGAAAACGGCTGGCATGGGAAACCGGCCAACAGGACATCGTGATCCGGGATTTCGTGATCAATGTTTCTGTATGCCTCTTCTTCACTTACTTCCGGCTTGTCCGACAGCGTCACTGACCGAATATCCAGATTGAAGCGATGCCTAACGGGATCACAAAAATGGTTAGCCTTGTACGTTTTTACGGCGTACTTATTCCACTCGGAAGTGAACAAACATTCGCCGCCAATCGCTTCAAAACCCTTGCGGATGCCGCCGATACCAGCAAAGAGATCGATGAACGTGAACGACGGCTTGCTGTTCAGACGCTTCGGTAGAAAGCCATCCAGATACTTGAACTCGTGATAGGAAAGCTTTGGCGAAGCTTTACCCTTTATCCACCGATTAATGGTTTCGCGGCACCAGCCCCCCGGGCTCACTTCGTTGAGTTTTTCAGCTATTTGCCCTTGGTCGTAAATCTCCAGCAGCTTGTGCAGAAGCGCCCAATCCTCAGCAGGACGCGTATCCAACTGAAGCGGTAACGATCCGGTGATTTCTGAGGGTAGGATTTCTAGAAGGTTCATGCGCGCTGATTGCCTCTGGGTCAAATCTGTGACGAATGGTCACCATTCTATCCCTTGCCAAGCCAATGTAAATTCCTCATTTCCTTAAAAATGAAGAAAATCAAGGACAAGGCAACTGAAACAGGAATGAACAGTGCACACACCCATGTACTGTATATAAAAACAGTATATGCCGAATCAGTACTCTGTCCAGGACCTACAGAAATTTTTGCTCCCGATAGGGTCTGACACATCCGCAATTAGGTTCGGGGGGATATCAACAGGTGATAAAAGTATGAAATTGGCGATGCAGTATCCGCTCTTGACCCTCCTTGGAATTCCCCCCACGCTGCCATCCGGAGCCTAAGAAACTCTTCAAACCAGAGCGGTTCTCCGCACCCGACTGTAGTGGTCTAATGAAACCGGACACCCATTTAGGCGAGAATGCTCGCCAGATAGAGGTGTCTGATGACCAAGCAACGTCGTTCCTTTTCCGCTGAGTTCAAACGCGAGGCCGCAGGCCTCGTGCTCGATCAAGGCTATAGCCATATCGAAGCCTGCCGTTCGCTCGGGGTTGTCGAATCCGCGTTACGTCGCTGGGTCAGCCAGCTCCAGCAGGAGCGCAATGGCGTCACTCCGCAGAGCAAGGCACTGACGCCTGAACAGCAGAAAATCCAGGAACTGGAAGCTCGAATCGCTCGCCTTGAGCGGGAGAAATCCATTTTAAAAAAGGCTACCGCGCTCTTGATGTCGGAAGAACACGAGCGTCAGCGCTGATTGATCAGTTGAGTGCCCAAGAGCCGGTTGATTGGCTTTGCGCGGTCTTTGATATCACTCGCTCGTGCTACTACGCCCATCGCCTCAGGCGCCGAACTCCGGACGTTGAGCGGCTTCGGCTGCGCAGCCGGGTGAATGAACTGTTCACGCAAAGTCGAAGCGCCGCTGGCAGTCGCAGCATCGTGTCGATGATGCAGGAAGACGGTGAGCAAATCGGGCGGTTCAAGGTGCGTGGCCTGATGCGGGAACTGGATTTAGTCAGCAAACAACCGGGATCATATGCCTACAAACAAGCGACGGTCGAGCGACCTAATATTCCGAACATCTTGAATCGGGAGTTTGATGTGCCGGTGCCCAATCAAGTCTGGTGTGGCGACATCACCTACATCTGGGCGCAGGAGAAATGGTATTACCTGGCTGCTGTCCTGGATCTCTGCGCACGTCGAGTTGTGGGCTGGGCGTTGTCGAACAAGCCGGATGCGGATCTGGTCATCAAGGCGCTGGACATGGCTTACGAACAGCGTGGCAGGCCTCAAGGGCTGCTGTTTCACTCGGATCAGGGTCGCAATATGGCAGCCGTCAGTTTCGCCAACGGCTCTGGCGTTACCGCATGCGCCAGAGCATGAGCCGTCGTGGAAACTGCTGGGATAATGCGCCGATGGAGCGCGTGCTTCGTAGCCTGAAAACTGAATGGATACCGACCGTGGGCTACATGACGGCCCAAGAAGCGCACCGAGACATCAGTCATTATTTGATGCATCGGTACAACTGGGTTCGACCGCACCAATTCAACGGCGGGCTGGCGCCAGCTCAGGGCGAGAAAAAACTTAACGTCGTGTCCGGGATTAGTTGACCACTACACACCGACGCCATCGCGAGCAGGCTCGCTCCCACAGGGGATCGGTGGTGGGTTTGGGAATTTCGGTGTTATCAGGGCCGCAGGATTATCCGGCGGCCCTTTTCTTTGGTTGCAACAACGGCTACGAGGTCACTTCCCCAACCCACTAATCCGCCACGGGCACACCGCTTCCCTCACCCCGCTCGGTCCAACAATCTCCGGTGTCTGCCCCAGCGACCTCGCGCTCAGCACTTTGCCCACCTGCGCAATCAACTGATCAAACCCTAACGTCGCGTTTTCCTGCTGCAACTTGCGCAGTTGCTCGACCACGGCGTAGGTGAAGGCGCCGTAGCTGCTGGAACCCACCTCATACTCGTTGGCCTTTTCGTTTTCCCGGGCGGCGTAGAGCATCAGGGGCATATAGGGGCCGTGGTGGCCGTAGAGTTTGCCTTGGCGCTGTAGTTGCGCTTTTTTCTCGGGGCGCAGGCCGGTGGCGGCGCCTTGGGTGCTGCGGGTGCGGGTGAGTACGCGGGATTTGTTTTCGTGTTCGCTGAAGTCGCGGCCGTCGCTGTCGGCGGCGTATACCCGGCGGTCCCAGTCGCCGGCGTAGGGGTCCCAGCGCAGCATGCGGTGGCGGATGTCGCTGGGTGGGGTGATGCCGCGTACGCGGCCGGTGCCGCGGGTCATGCCGCCGGCGTAGCAGCAGTCGAACATGACGGTGAGTTTGGCGCCGTGGCCGTTCGGGTCGAACGGCAGGTGGCTGTAGAACTGGCGGAACAGTTTGTCGGTGAAGTGGGTGTTTTCGTCGTCCCAGTCGAAATCGTAGAGCACCAGGGTTTCGTCCATGCGGTCGGCTTCGCCGCTGCTGCTGTAGGCCGGCAGTTGAGTGCCGTGGCCGGAGTAGAACAGCACGCGCTCGTCGCCGGCGCGGGCGCCTTCCACCAGCCATTCGAGGCGCTCGACGAAGTTCGCCCGCGTCGCTCGGGCGTCGTGCAGCAAACGAATGTCGCCGGCGTCGTAACCGCTTTCCTGGAGCATGCGGCTGATCAGGTAGGTGTCGTTGATGCAGCCATCGAGGCGTGCGCCCGGGTCGGGGTAATCGTTGATGCCGACCACCAGGGCGCGGCGTTTGCGTTGGCCGCTGCGGGACAGGAACGCCGGTACTTCCAGAATGCGCGCCGCCACCACGTCGCGGGCCAGTTGTGGCCAGAGGCCGGTCTGGCTGGTGGCGGACGACAAATAAGCTTGCGCTGCGTGATTGAGGTCGAGCAGGTCATCACGCAGCGGCACGCTGAACTCGGTTTGCAGGTCGACGCGCGCCGAGTCTGGCGAGGTGATCGGCCGGGTCAGCAAGCCGTCGTTGGGGTTGTAGAGGTGGAACCAACGGCGAATGCCTTGGCCGTTTTCGCTCAGGCGCATGACCCGCCCGCCCCACACTTCGCGCATCACCAACGGCAGCGCGATCGGCGAGCCAAAGCTGACGAACACCCGGCCATCGATGAGTTTCAGCGCCGGGCCTTTCTTGGCCACCGAACGGCGCAAGGCGTCGTAACCGATCAGGCTGCCCAGCCCTTGGGCAAAGATGATCTGCGGGTTGAACGCGTCGATTTTGTCCAGCAGATGTTGGGTCAGTGCAGTGCGCAGTTCGGCGTCTTCGATCCATTGCACGATGGCGCCCACGCTGGTGCGCAGCATCTGATTGACCGGCAAGCCCCAACTGCCGAAATCCTCGTCAGCCTTGCCCCTGGCGTCGTCCCGCAGCATGGCCAAGCCTCGGGTGATCTGGGCGAAGTCCGGCCCATCCTTGAGTTGGTCATCGAAAGGTAGAAAGTCGATGTCCTGATCATCGATGACGCGACCGTTCTGCGCCAGTTGGTTGCGGATCAGCGTGCGCCATTGTTCCTGCCAGTTCGCGTCGGTGCTGCCCTGCCCGTTGGCGGCCTGGGTAAATCCCACACCGGGCAGGCACAAGACCCGCAGTTGCGCGGGCACAACACCCGGCGCTGCCCCAGCCAGCAAGGCTTTGGTGGCTGGCGCCGCAACGGGAGAAACGGTTTGACCGTGGGCGGTGGCCATCAAATCCTGCAGACGCCGCAGTTTCGCTTCCAGGCTGTCCGCACTGGGCGCGGCGGACGTGAGGGCGGCCTGACCGGGATCAACCAGTGCACGGGTACGGCTGTCGAGGAAACTGCTGATGCCCTGCGCGCTGTTTTTCCAGATCTGCTCCGGATCAAGGCCGTCGAGGTAACCGGAGGCGCTGTCCACCACCTGCCGGCTTTGGGTCGCCAGTTGGGACTCGATCAATGGCAGCCCGGCGCGGCTTGGCACGGCGGTGGCTGCCAGTTTCGGCGCCGGAGCAACGTTTGCAGCAGTGCGCCAGATCGGCGCGTTGCCGAAGTGCTGGGCCGCCACCACCCGTGGGCCGAGGGCGCTGCGCGGCAGTTGGAAATGATCGCATAGAAAGGCCAGCAGACTGGTGTGATCGTAATGCTGCGCCTGGAGGCTGTCGGTCCATGGAATCAGACCCGGATTGAGCCAAGGCGAAGCGAGGATCGCCGGCACGCGGATGCCGAGCCGGGTGAAGGGATTGGGCCAGTCGACATCGACGGTTGAACCCGTCGGCACGCAGGTCGGTGGCACCACATGGTCATGGAAACCGCCATGCTCGTCGTACAGCAGCACGAACAGGGTTTTGCTCCAGAGGTCGGTGTTGGCCGACAAGGCATTGAACACCTCGCCGACAAACTGATCGCCAAAGCGCAGGTCTTCCGGTGGATGGTGCGACACGTTGGGCCCAAGCTTGCCGTTGAGCAGGCCATAGCTCGGCTCGATCCAGGACAGTTCAGGGAGTTTGTTAGCGGCGACATCCGACTTGAAGTCGTCGATGCTCATGTGCTGCAAACCACCTTTGACCAGCGCCGCCAGCGGGATGGCACCGTTGGAGTAAATGCGCACATCGTGGCCCTTGTCGCGCAGCAGCGAAAAAATACTCTCGCCGCCGAACTGCGCAATCAGGCTTTTGATACCGGCCAGCACGGTGCCCGTGGACGGCATCAGCAAGTGGCCGTTACAACTGCCGAGCATGGCGAAAAAGCGGTTTGGCCAGGTCGGGCCCGGCACGGAGGCAAACCAGCGGTCGCACACGGTGAAATTGCGCGCCAGCCCCTGGATCGCCGGCAGCGGATCGGCGGCCGGCGTGGCACCGAACGGGATGTAGTTCATCGCCCGCTGCGCCATGGATTGCGAGTAAGTTTTGTACACTTTCAGATCGTTGCGGGCCTTGTCGTAGGCGTCCTGCGCAAAGCCATCGAGCTTGGGTGCGGTCAGGCTGGTCTTGAGCGTCACGTCCAGCTGCTTCACCACATCGACGAACTCGTGACCGAGGTCGAAACCTTCGCTGTCCTTGGCCGGTAACGCCGGTGGCGAAGGCGCGGGCGGCGCCCACAGGGCGAAGTACTCTGGAGTTTCCGCCGTTTGAGTGATCAGCGCTGAGTTGCCACTGGCGTCCTTCAGCGGGTTGGTGCTGGGCGCTTTACGGTCAATGCCGTCGCACGCAGGGTTGATGCTGGTGTAATCCCCCAGCAGATGATCGAACGAGCGGTTTTCCATCATCAGCACAACGACGTGCTTAATCTCGTCGGGCCAGTTGTTCGACATGCTGCTCTCCCTGAGTTGATGTGCCCGATCGCGCTCAGGGCTTGGGCTGTGGGACCGTTTTGCTGCCCGTCAGACGAATCATCTGGCTCAATATCTTGAACCAGAAGTCGCCACCCAACGAAGCCGCCAGCGCCGCCGTCATGACCCCAAGCAACCAGTAGCCGAACCAGGCGGTTTTGTTTTTCTGATCGTGCTGTAAAAACGCCGGCGGGTTATTCCAGCCGATAGCGCCCTGAGGCAGCGCCTGCAAACTGCTCAATGCCGAATCCAGCTGGCACTGGGCCTTGTCGTCCCGATTCGCACAGGCCTGATCGAGCGCAGCAGACGCGTTGTCTTTCAGCAGATTGCTGGCCATCTGCATGCCCGCCGCGCGCAAGGTGTCATTGCGCACCAGACCTTGCATGAGGTCGAAGGCGTTAACGTTGAGCACCAGGCAAATCACCAGCGAACAGGTCAGCGAGACGATTTTGGCATTGCGCCGCATCCAGCCTTCGGCGCGATCCATAACCGCATTGATCCAGTGCTCCAGTCGAGTCTTGAACGAGCACAACAGCTCCTGAGTCGTGGTGACTTTGGCCTGGGCTGCCGCGAGCAACGTCGTCAGTGCGCGGCGCAAGTGCTCGGAGGGAACCTGTGCAATGCCCTGGGTCAGGGCCGCATTGAGTTCTTCGAGGGGTATATCGAGGGTCGCGGTGTCGTCTTTGCTCAGCAGCAGATCGATCACCACCTGTGCCAGAATCGCCGGGTCCAGATAACTGGGGCGATTGCCCGGCGGCGCCATGGACTGGATCACCGGGTGATCGAGCACCTGCTGAAAGAACGCCATGTCGCTGGCGTTCAGCCCCTTCAATTTGCCGGTGAACAACAGCTTCAGGGCGTCATAGAGGTACTTCGCCCGGACCTTCTGGAAGAACGATTGAATGATTTCAGTGAGGGTGGTGACGAAGACGCCCAGCAGCGTGAACAGCGCCAGCATCCCGAGAATTGCGTCCAGTACGACCGAACCAAACATCTGACCTCCTTGTAGATGCAACTGACTGTCAGCTCGGAGCGGCGCCTCAGCATGAGGCATGGAGCAATGCGATCCGTTTCACAACGCTAGTCAGGCTATGGGGTCTTGTCCAATTGCGAAGGGCGTTGATGCGACGAACGTGAATCAACAGGTGCGCCATCACGCGCCACCCGCTATTAATACGCCACTGACCTCTCAAGGACCCGAGCGCCCATGAAATTCGACACCGCCTACTGCATCAGCCTCGACGACAAACTGTCGATCTATGACGTGCGCGATCTGAACTTCGACGAGACCATGGACTTCGACTCGGCCAAGGAGCGCTTTCAGTGCCCTAACGATAGCTGCCGCACGGCGTTCGATGCGGCGAATGGCTTGGGGACGTTCAACGCGAAAAACGTCAACTACATCCGGACGCCGCACTTCAAGAATCTGCCCAGCACCCGGCATGTCGACGGCTGCCCTTATGCCAGCCTCAGAACGCCGGCGTCAGCAGGTGCAGAAATGGACGACGGGCCGGAGGAACATTTTCCGTCGGAGTTGCTGCTGACCCGACGTCAGTATGTGCGCAAGCCGTTCACCCCGGCACCGGATGTCGATGCGCCTCGGGATGAGCCGAAACCTTCTGCCACGCCCAGCATTTCCGAGCAGCCGGCCCGCGAGTCGGCACCGGACAAAACCAGCGTCTTCGCTCACCCGGTCGAGTGCTTCGTGTCGAATTTCGACGACAAGGACCTGCTCAAGCGCATGCCGCTGAAGATTGGCGAGCACACCGCGTCTTACGGCGCGTTCTTCAAGAAAATCGAATACCTGCAGGACAACAAGGGGCTGATTTACTGGGGCAAGATCAAAGCGATCAAGGACTACAACACCAGTTTGCGCATCGATTTCGAGAAGAAGGTCTGGCTCGACAGGAAGCCCTACTCGGTGAACGTCTACCTGAGCAAAAACCTGATCGAGAACTACCGCAAGCGCAAAGCCTTCCTGGAAGAAATCAAAGGCGCCATCGGCAGCGAGCGGGAGCTTTATTGCTTCTTCTATGGCGTGACGCCGGAGTTGAAGCAGGTGCCGAGCAAGAAAAACCCCGAGCAGACGTTCGGGGTGTTCAGTGGCGATATCGAGAATCTGGATCACTTCATTATTAGGGAGGTGCCGGGGCTGGAGACGAAGTAGAACCAATCAAAAAATTGAGTTTGATCCGGGTCAAAAACAACTGTACAAAAACACAGTACAAATTGAATGACCACTCTCGACCCCGGAGAAAACCATGGCCTCTCTTGCGATGAAAATCACCCTGGAACGTATCGCCTTGTTCCAGTTCACTCCCGAACACAGCGCACAAGCCCGTGCGATGTTGGGCTGGTCTCTGGAGGAATTCTCCGAGGCGTCCGGGGTTACCGTTGAAGCTATCCGACGGTTTGAGGCTGGCGGTGAATTGCTCGACGTAACCCGCCTGGCCCTCGCCTATCGGCTTGAAGCCGAAGGTCTGGTGTTTTTCCCAGGCTTTGCTCCGGGCAGAGGCATGAGCATCAAAGGCTCTACACCCGACCCGGTGGGACGGGCGGATTACGCGATGATTGAGTGATCCAGATCTTCTGGAACCTGTCCTGCCGACACCTCCACGGAACACTCCGTGGAGTCGAACAGGTCAACTATTACGGCCGGAACACCGGATTTCGCCGCTCCTGAGCGGCTTGCTCATAACCGTATGCCAATGCCAGAAGTTTGGCCTCACTCCAGCGCGCTCCATAGAAGAAAACCGAGGTGGGCAAACCGTCACCGTCCATTCCGGAAGGCACCATGATCGAGGGATAACCCGCTAACGGCACGACGTTCATGGCAGGAGAACCGACATCCGACACCAGGGCATCCAGTTGATGCGCCGCCAGCAAACTATCGATGGCGATGCGGTTTTCAGTTTGGATTTTCTGCCAAAGCTCGTTGTAGGTGTGCTCGTCAAAGGCAATCTTGCTGGCCTCACTCAACGTGAGTTGCCCATGGCCCTCGACGCCTGGGGAACTCTCATTGAAACGAAGCAGATCCCCCAAGCCATGGATAGCGAGCCCCGCCCGGGTCGCAAGATAGGCTGGAAGGTCACGTTTAATCCCCATCCACAGCGCTTCTTCCACCCCTTGCGATACAGGGTCGAGAAGCTCTACCGGAATCAACGTCGCGCCTGCGGCCTGCATGACTTCCAGAGCCCGGGAAAACTGAGGGTCGATCTGCGCCGCCTCGCTGCTGGTCTCGAACTTGGCTGGGTAACCTATGCGCCGTCCAGCCAAGGTATTTGGAACCAGCAGTGCCGTGTAGTCACGGCCATTAATAGCGTGAGGTTTGCTTGCAGAATCAGTAGGGTCGTTACCCGTCATGGCATTCAACAACAACGCAGCGTCGCGAACAGTACGAGTGATGGGCCCTGGTGTGTCAAGTTTGTAGGTCACTGGAATGATACCGCTGCGGCTCAACAGGCCCACCGTGGGTTTGAGACCCACCACGCCATTCATGGACGCAGGGCAACTGATCGAGCCGGAGGTTTCCGTTCCCACCGTCAAAGGTGCAAAACCTGCCGCTACAGCGGCTGCGGAGCCTGAGCTGGAGCCGCATGGGTCCCCGCTCAAAAGGTGCGGATTTTTTGTCTGCCCGCCTCTGCCACTCCAGCCACTGGGGAGGTCCGGATCACGAAAGTAGGCCCATTCACTAAGATTTGTTTTTCCCAGAATGACAGCTCCGGCAGCCCTGAGTTGCTGCACGATAAAGGCATCTTGTGCGGCGGGCTGCCCCACCATTGCCAGCGATCCTGCGCTGGTCTGCATCTGGTCAGACGTATCAATGTTGTCTTTGAGCAACACCGGAATCCCGTGCAAAGGCCCCCGAACTCTCCCCTTCTGACGTTCCAGATCCAGTGCCCCAGCAATCGCCGAAGCATCCGGATTGAGTTCAATGACTGAGTTGATCGCCGGCCCCTGCCTATCCAGAGCCTCTATGCGTCGTAGCAAGTGCTGCACGAGTGCTACGGAAGTGAGTTCGTTGCGGTCCATTTTCGTTTTGATTTCATCGGCACTGAAATACTCCAATCTCGATTCTGGTGCCTGTGTGTCGGCGTAGGCTGCGCCTGCAATTGCAAGCAGGACAACCTTGGCAAGCCGCGTGATGCAGCCCTTTAACGTTACATCCATGTGATGACATCCCTGTTATGACTGATAGCGAGTGCCTTGATGCACTCGTCTTCCAGCCTATAGAAACCGCGGGAAACGTCCGCCATCACTATTCGTCAGTTGATGTATGAATACTCACCCACATCTGTAGCCGAATCACCCGACACTCTGTTGATCCTGATACACCACGTCTTCGACGTCCAACCACCAGGCCTCTCCACGTTGTGCTTGACTGAGGCTGAACGCTTCGCCCATCTGCGGCGTGGTGATGGAAACATTGCGTTCCCAAGCCAGGCTCAGGATGCGATCAAAAGGTTCATGCCAGGCGTGCATCGACAGGTCGAAGGTGCCGTTATGAATCGGTAGCAGCCAGCGCCCCTTCAGATCGATATGCGCTTGCAGGGTCTGTTCCGGCTGCATGTGAATGTGCGGCCAGTCGACGTTGTACGCGCCGGTTTCCATCAACGTCAGATCGAAGGGGCCGAACTGTTCGCCGATCGCTTTAAAACCGTCGAAGTAGCCGGTGTCACCGCTGAAGAACATCCGTTTATCCCCATCGATCATCACCCACGAGGCCCAGAGCGTGCTGTTGCCATCGAACAATCCGCGGCCGGAAAAGTGCTGCGAAGGGGTCGCGATAAAATGAATGCCGCTGACCTGAGTCCCTTCCCACCAATCCAGCTGACGCACTTTGCTGGCCTCGACGCCCCATTTGATCAACGTCTCTCCCACGCCCAGCGGCGCGAGAAAGTGCTTGGTTTTGTCCGCCAGCTTGAGGATCGACTGATGGTCGAGGTGGTCGTAATGATCATGGGACAGAATCACCGCCTCGATCGGAGGCAGCTCCTCCAGGCTGATCGGTGGCTGATGGAAGCGCTTGGGGCCGGCCCATTGCACCGGTGATGCGCGCTCGGCGAAGACCGGATCGGTCAGCCAGAATTTATCGCGCAGTTTCAGCAGCACGGTGGAATGGCCCAGGCGAAAAACACTGTGATTCGGCGCGCTGAGCAGTTGTTCACGAGTCAGCGCTTGAACCGGAATAACACCGGCCGGTCGCGTGTTACGCGGTTTGTGGAAAAGCATGTTCCAGAAAATTCGCAGGGTCTTGCGAAAACCTTCTCGCGGTACGGTCGCATGATTACGGAAATGCCCCTGCTCCTGCCGGGATGTTTTCAACTCGGCGGCGCTACCAGCATGGGAAGAGAAAATGGCCATGTTTGAGTGACTCCAGAAAAACCAGCGAAATTCGGGCTTTTCTTTTTCGGACGATAAATGGCCAATGCACGCACGCGTCAGCCGCAAACTCTATTTTTCACCGCACAAACTACACTGCACAGTGTAATTTCAAGATTGCAACAAAGCCGGGAGTAAGTAAACTGCCGAGTGTAAATCTTCCTTTTCTCTGCCGAAGCGTATTTATGACAGTTCCACAGCGCCTCACCGACCGTAAACGCGAAGCCATTGTTCAGGCGGCGATTGCCGAATTCCGTGCCAACGGTTTCGACATCACCAGCATGGACACGATTGCCGCCACTGCGGGTGTGTCGAAGCGCACGGTGTACAACCACTTCCCCAGCAAAGAAGAGCTGTTTGCCGAAATCCTGCAAAGATTGTGGACCAACGTCACCGAGCAACAAGACACCTGCTATCGCGCAGACCTGCCGCTGCGCGAACAGCTCGGCCAGTTACTGCTCAGTAAGTTGCAACTGCTGGCTGACAACAACTTCCTCGATCTGGCCCGGGTGGCCATCGCCGCCACCATCCATTCGCCAGAACGGGCCCAAGACATGGTCGAGCGCATTGGCGAACGTGAAGAAGGGCTGACCACCTGGATTCGCGCGGCTCAGGCTGACGGTCGGCTCAAGCCTGTAGATCCTGGCTTCGCTGCCCAACAGGTGCAGGGAATGCTCAAGGCATTTGCCTTCTGGCCGCAGATTTCCCTGAACCGGCCGCCCCTGTCACCCGAAATGCAGAGCACTGTCGTGGAATCGACACTGGACATGTTCCTGGCCTGCTATCAACGGTAGGCATTAAATAGGCGTGAAGGGCACGGATAAGGACACGTGGAACAAATGACACTATTCACGTGTTTATCCGCTGGACCGAAGCTCTGAATAAAACACGACAAAGTGTTTCAAAGCGAATCGGGTGTTGGAAGCTATGGAGGTTATAGTGAGCCTCAGTCCCCCGGCATTGCAGAGAGCATCATGAATTCAACCACGCCTGAAAAAGAACCCGCTGCCCCCGTCGATCACTTGCGCTTTCACCGGCCCCACGCTCATTTGGCATCGACCTTCGGCAACGACACCTTTGCATTGAAAGCCGAAGCCTTTGCACGCTTCTTCGGCACCCCGACCTTTCTCGGCGCGCAAACCCTCATCGTCGCGGTCTGGATTATTCTGAACGTCACGGGGGTAACGACTTTCGACGTCTACCCGTTCATCCTGCTCAACCTCGCGTTCAGCCTGCAAGCGGCCTACGCCGCACCGCTGATTTTGCTCGCGCAAACCCGTCAGGCCGCCCGCGACAAAGCCCAGTCCGAAGCCGACGCGCTACACCGCGAGACCTTGGCGATTGCCAACAGCGAACGGCAAGCGCAAGCCGCG
The DNA here is from genome assembly GCF_058802345.1 of Pseudomonas sp. GW822-FHT02D10. NCBI lineage: Bacteria > Pseudomonadati > Pseudomonadota > Gammaproteobacteria > Pseudomonadales > Pseudomonadaceae > Pseudomonas > Pseudomonas sp. GW822-FHT02D10. Next base: position 47,231 of record NZ_JBXAOB010000021.1, on the reverse strand, counting down.
AAGAACACTGCGCAGTTACTCGAGTTGCTTGAACAAAACACTCGGCTGACCGAAATGACCAAGACCCTGACCGAACGCATCGAAAATCTGACGTCGGAAATGCACCAGCATTTCGTGCGCAAGGACCAGCCCCACGCCTGAAGCAGGCTTAGTCAGGCAAGCGAATCGCGCGCGCCAACTCATCAAACAAGGTCACCACCGAGCGCAATGCGCGAGAATCAGGGCGAGGTCCGGGTATTCCAGCCGATAGTGCGTCGATGCATTGAACACTTGGGTAAGCGCCACTATTGATTGCATGAACGCCAATCTATAGTGGGCTCCAGGAATCAACAAATCTTGGGAGACACCATGGAAACGAGCCCTCAACTACGTATTGCACTGATCGGTGACTACGACCCACAGGTCACCGCCCATCAGGCCATTCCCCTGGCGCTGAACATGGCGGCACAACACGCTGAACTCGATGTTCAGTTTCAGTGGCTGGCCACCGACAGCATTAATGCAAACACCCAGTTGGCTGACTTCGACGGTTTCTGGTGCGTGCCTGCCAGCCCTTATCGCAACATGGACGGTGCGCTGTTGGCGATCCGCTTTGCCCGCGAACAGCAACGTCCGTTCCTCGGCACCTGCGGTGGTTTTCAACACGCGGTGCTGGAGTACGCGCGCAACGTTTTGGGATGGACCGATGCCGAGCATGGGGAAACATCACCGGACGCCGCCCGCGCAGTGCTCACACCGCTGACCTGTTCGTTGGTCGAGACGGTAGACGGTATTCGCTTGATTGAAGGATCGCTGATCGCCAACGCCTACGCGACCACAGAAATTCGTGAAGGCTATCACTGCCGCTACGGCGTCAATCCAGCGTTCGAAAAGCAACTGCTTACACACAACCTTAAAGCCACCGGCCACGATTCGGCAGGTGATCTACGGGCCATGGAACTCAGCGACCACCCATTCTTCGTTGCGACGTTGTTTCAACCCGAGCGTGCAGCGCTAACCAGCACTCTTCCACCCTTGGTCGATGCCTTTATCAAGGCCTGCGCGAGGAACCACAGATGATCGCCAACACACCCTCGCCCCCTTACTACGCGGTGATTTTCACTTCACTGCGCACCACTGCAGACCAGGGTTATGAGCAAGCAGCGCAACGCATGGTCGAACTCGCCCGCGACCAACCAGGGTTTCTCGGCATAGAGTCGGCCCGGGGTGAGGACGGGCTCGGCATCACCGTTTCCTACTGGTCCAGCGAAGAAGCGATTCTCGCCTGGAAGCAACACGCCGAGCACAGCGAAACCCGCGAACGCGGGCGCTCGACCTGGTATGAAGCGTTTCACACGCGGGTGTGCAAGGTCGAGCGCGCTTATGCCTTCGAGCGTCAGCCGGCCTGAACCAGACTGCGCAGCGCGGTAATCTCCGGCAAGTCCTCGCGCCGCATATAGACCCGCAGCGGTTCGGTGATGTTGATCCGGTCGTCGATGTTCTGCTCCAGCAGCAACCGGATCAGCTCGCGCTTGAGGGTCATGGTTTGACCGTCCTCAGGCGCCCAGACGAACTCGCTGGCGGGAATGATCGCGTCGTCGGCGACATCCATGCCGAACGAGTCTTCGCTGAAGCGGACGATGTAGTGAGCGGTCTTGCGATTGAAACCGACGAAGCCTTTGAGTTGGTCGGCGGCCTGGCAGATAAGCTCGGACGTGATGCGCATGGTAAACCTCACGGATGCGTCCCGAAGGACAGCTGAACGATGGTTTACACGCAGGGCAGGATGATGAATGTTCCGGGATTTCCCTCTGACGGGGAAACTGCTGAGGCGGATCGTACTGCAAAGGGCTGCACAATTGCGCGAAAAAAACACCCCTCACACACGTTTATGTCGGTATGGCGATAGCGCATCCGGCGCTCAATTGTTAAAAGGTACTTCTTTGGAATCGCTTCTTACGAAAGGACCTCGACTATGCCTATTACCTACACCAAAAGTGCCCTGTTGCTGAGCCTGATGCTCGGCCTTGGCCAGGCACAGGCCACCAGCCAACAGAGCCCGACCGCTCTGGCCAGCGCCACCGAAATCCCGCACCCTGCGGTAATCGCCCACCGTGGCGCCTCTTTCGACGCACCGGAGTCCACCGCCGCCGCCTACACACTGGCGCGCGACCTGGGGGCCGACTACCTGGAAATGGACCTGCAACGCAGCAAGGATGGCGTGCTGTTCGCCTTGCATGACAACAACCTGCAACGCACCACCGACGTGGCGACCAAGTTTCCTGAACGCAAGGACAGCCCGGCCAACGCGTTCACCCTCGCTGAGCTCAAAACCCTGGACGCCGGCAGCTGGTTCAACACCGCTCACCCGGATCGCGCTCGCGCCAAGTACGCAGGTCTGAAAATCCTGACCCTGGACGAAATCATTGATATCGCCCAGGGCAACCCACTGCACAAGCCAGGCCTCTACATCGAAACCAAAGAGCCAAAGCAGTTTCCAGGCATTGAGCGTGATCTCAAGGACAAGCTTCAGGACCGCGGCTGGCTGAGCCCGGCAGGTTCCAAGCTGGCCAAAAGTGAGCTGAGCGTCGGCCAGGGTAAAGGCAAAGTGATCCTGCAAACCTTCGAAAAGAGCAGCCTCGAACTGCTGCAAAAAGAAATGCCGCAGGTGCCGAAGATTCTTCTGCTGTGGGTGGGCGAAGGCAGTATCGAGCCCAAGTCGAAGGTGACCTTCGCCGAATCCGGCGATAAGGATAAAGCCACTTACTACGCCAAGCAGGAGCCCAAGGACAAAGCCGAATTCGAGCAATGGGTCGACTACGCCAAAACTCAGGGCGCCATCGGCACCGGCCCTTCGGCAGCGCTGACCAACGGCGGCGATCAAAGCTATTCCGATCTGGTGCAACCCTGGATGAACCAGTACACCCACGACAAAGGCATGCTGGTGCACGTCTACACCATCGACGATGCCGTGGACTACAAGAAGGTCATGGACGCTGGCGTCGATGGCATCTTCACCAACCGCGCCAGCGAACTGCTCAAGTACTACAAGCGCCCGGCAGCGGCCAGCGTTGCGCAGTTGCTTGAGAACAACGGCTATTAACGGCTACGTGTAGGCGCTCAATCAGGCCGGGTGTTGAGCAACAAACAAGAGAAGTAAATCGAACACAAACAGAAGCCGTACAACCTTGGGGGTGTACGGCTTTTTTGTATCTTCAGCCTGCCCGTCGCCAGGTTGCCATGACATTACGCCGTCGTACTGACCAACGACCCCGACGTACTGCTGCCGGACTCTTGCAGCGCTTGCGTCAACGCCGACGTAGCGGTCTGCAACGAACCCGAGGTGGTTGCGATCTGCGACTCGGCGGCCGCGACTTTCGCCGCTTTGGCATCCGCACTTTCCTGACTGGCCTGAGCCGCTTGCAGTTGTTGCTGTTGTTCCTGCAATAGCTTTTGCAATTCGGCGATCTGCTTGCGCAGCGTTTTCACCGCATCCGACTCACTGCTACTGCTGCTCGAACTGCTCCCACCCGACGCAGACGCACCACCGGCCGCGACTTTGCTGCTGTCGGCGGTCGAACTGCTCGTCGCGGTGCTGCTTTGAGTGGTGGTGCTTTGAGTGGTGTCGGTGCTGTCGCTGACGGCAGTCTTGCTGGCGGTAGTGGGCAGAGTCTGATGAATCGAGACCGATGTGATGCCGACCATGGGCGTTTCCTTCGATGAGGTTAGGGGTAACCGAATCATCGACGCGCAACACCCACACTTGAGAGTAATCGTGTACCGACACGGTTAGCGTGCCGATACACAGTCCCGTTTGGTCAGGCGCTCAGGCGCGCCGTCACCGCGCTCAACTGCCCCGACAAGCCGTGCAGATTATTGCTCGCCGCTTCAGTGCGCTGCACGTTATCCAGATTGGTACTGGCGATGCTGGTGATCTCGGTCAGGTTGCGCGAAATGTCTTCGGCGACCGAGGTCTGTTCTTCGGCTGCCGTGGCGATCTGGCGGTTCATGTCGCGAATCGCCTCCACCGACGCGGTAATGCGTTCAAGCATGGCCCCGGCCTGGGTGACCTGCTCGACACTCTCCTCGCTGCGCGACTGGCCGCTTTCGATGGCCTGCGCCGCGTCCACCGCGCCGGTCTGCACGCTCTGGATGATCTGGTTGATTTCGATGATCGACGCTGCCGTGCGCTGGGCCAGGCTGCGCACTTCATCGGCCACCACGGCAAACCCGCGCCCGGCTTCACCGGCCCGAGCGGCTTCGATGGCGGCGTTCAGCGCCAGTAAGTTAGTTTGCTCGGCGATGCCGCGAATCACTTCCAGCACCTTGCCGATGCGTCCGCTGTCGGTTTCCAGTTGGCGAATGACCGTGGCGGTGTTGGCAATTTCGCCGCGCATCCGGGTGATGGTGTGAATCGTGCCCTGCATGACCTTCTCGCCCTGTTGTGCCGACTGATCGGCATCATCGGCGGCCCGCGCCGCGTCGGCCGCATGACGCGCGACTTCCTGGGCGGTGGCAGACATTTCGTTCATCGCCGTAGCGACTTGATCGGTACGGTTGAACTGTTCGTTGGTGCCATGGGCCATCAACGTCGCAATCGAGCTCAACTCGCCGCTGGCGCTGTCCAGATCCGACGCGCTGCGCTGCAAACGACTGAAGGTCTCAGCAAGGAAATCGCGCAGCGTGTTGGCCGCGACCGCCAGCTTGCCCAACTCATCCTGACGATCATTCGCCACCCGCTCAGCGAAACGGCCCTGGCTCAATTGCGCGACGTATTCAATCAGTTTGCGGATCGGCTCCACCAGATTGCGGTTGACCAGCCACAGGCTGAACAGGCCAATCAGCAGGCCCGAAGCCAACATCACCAGGATTCCCAGCAACACCGTGCGATCGGCACTGGCGCTGATCAGCATCGACTGCTCGCGACCCTGCTTGCGCAATTCGTTGACCAACTCGCTCATCTGTTCACTGGTGGCACGGTCCACCCCTTTGACCGCGTTATCACCCGCCGTCGGGTCAGCACCCGCAGCCAGGAAAGCCTCCCGCCCCTTTTGATAAGCACCACCGAGAGCACGATGCGCATCGCGCAGGCTTTCAATGCGAGCCTTGAACGACGCTTCGATGCCCTGTTGCCGGGTCAACTCACCAAGGATGTTCTGTACATCGCCCTGACGATCCTCGAACTGCTTCCAGTATTTGTCCAGGTCGGTCGGCTGCTTGCCGCGCAACAGGACGTTTTTCCATTCCTGAACCTGAGCCTTGAATTGCAGGTTGGCTTCGTCAATCAGTTGCGAGGTATGCAACGGGCCTTCGATCAGGTTGCGATAGTTCTGCACCCCGCTGGAGAGAAAGTGAAAACAGGCCAAGGCAATCAGCAACATCGCGATCAGGCTACCGCTCAGCAGTGCCAGGATTTGAGCTCTCAGGGATTTTTGCAAAAACATCGAGTGATACTCATGACAGGGATAAGACACGCACCGAAGAGGCACGCAGGGTGTCCGGACCTCCCTGTCAACAACACGCGGGCCAGGCACCAAAGTGCCTGATCCTGCCTAGGCGTCATCGGCGCACGCCATGGTTTCTTGAAACCGACCCGACCGCCGGTAGAAGCCCCGGTTACAAGTCGAATCAAGCTGTCACAAAACTGTCAAACAGCGTTGCCATGATGCCGCTCATGTGAGCCTGTGAAACGTACGACAGGCACCTCCCCTCAGCGAGACGCCATGAACCACAGCATCGACCAACGCCACCGCGATTCTGACCTGTTCGGCCTGCTCTACGGTTTCAGCTTTCGCCCCGGCGAGCGCGGCCGCGAGATCGATTCGGCCAAGGCGTTGCAACGGCTGCAACAACCGGGCGCTGAGGACGAATTCCTCTGGCTGCACCTGAACCTCGCCCACGCCGCGTGCGAGCGCTGGATGAAAACGCATCTGGAGTTGCCGGAGGAATTCTTCGAAGCCTTGCACGAGGGCTCGCGCTCGACTCGCATCGAACACGTCGACTCGGCGCTGCTGGCGGTGGTCAACGACGTGGTGTTCAACCTCAGCAGCATGGTGTCTTCGGACGTCTCGACCCTTTGGGTCTGTGCCCGCAGTCGGTTAATCATCAGCGCGCGCCTGCAACCCTTGCACTCGGTAGACAAGCTGCGCTCCTCGGTCAAGGCCGGCGAGTGCTTTCGCTCGCCACTGGAGCTGCTCGTGCACTTGCTCCGCGATCAGGGCGAAGTGCTGACGCAAATCGTGCGCAAGACCAGCCAGAGCGTCGACCAGATCGAGGATGAGTTGCTGTCATCGCGGCTGTCCACCAACCGCGCCGAACTGGGCGCCAATCGTCGGGTGCTGGTGCGCTTGCAACGGCTGCTGGCGCTGGAGCCAGGTTCGTTGCTGCGCCTGCTCAATCGCCCGCCGCAGTGGTTGCAGAAAGAGGACGTCAAGGAGCTGCGCAAATCCACCGAGGAGTTCGCGCTGATCATCAACGACCTCACGGCGCTGGGCGAACGGATCAAGCTGTTGCAGGAAGAGATCGCCGCCAATCTCAACGAGCAAAGCAACCGCACGCTGTTCACCCTGACCGTGGTCACGGTGCTGGCGCTGCCGATCAACATCATTGCCGGTTTCTTCGGCATGAACGTCGGCGGCATCCCCCTTTCCGGCGACCCTGAAGGGTTCTGGATTCTGGTGGCACTGGTCGCAACGTTTACCGTAATCGCCGGGCGCTGGGCGTTTCGCAAGCGGGCGGATTATTAAGATCAAAAGATCGCAGCCTGCGGCAGCTCCTACATTGGATTGCGTACACCTGTAGGAGCTGCCGCAGGCTGCGATCTTTTCGCCTCAGGCATTTCGTCGCAAAATCAGCGGATTAAGCACTTATTGGTTCAGCACCCGCTGGTTCGGGCTTCAGTTTGTTACCTTGGTGCCGACTCTTAAGAGACCCGATGCATTCAGGAGGGGAAACCGTGAATCTGTACATCAATCAGCTTCAGAAGAAAGCTGACTTCAAAAGCGCCATCTACGCTGGCGATATCTTCCTGAACACCCAGCTCAATGCAGCGAAAGAACTCTGTGCTTTTGCTCAGGAAAGCATCACCGCCGCGTTTGACGGCGAGACTGACCACCAGGCCCTGCACCGCCTGATGCCGGTGGAAGAGTTCGTGGTGCTGGTGACCCGGCTCAAAGGCCAGTTCACCAATAGCCTGCGGGCCAAAGAGTTGATCCGTGGTTTCACCGAAGAAATCGGTGCGGCCCCCGAAGCGTTCATCTTCGACGTGCCGCGGATTCGCGTTGTGCCCAACTACGATTACCTGCACGCCGGCGTCAGCTACGCCTACAAACCTCATCGTGACACCTGGTACGGCGGCGTCGACTGCCAGATCAACACCTGGATGCCGGTCTATACGATCCAGCCGGACCAGACCATGATGATCAACCCGGCGTACTTCGATAAGCCGGTGAAGAACACTTCGGCGCAGTGGAGCCTCTCCGACTGGATCGGCGTACAACGCCAGCGCGCCAAGGACAACGTCAAGGAAGAAGCCCGTCAGCACCCGGTGCCGACCGAAGACATCGACGCGGCGTCCGAGATCCGCATTGCCGGCAACACCGCCGAAATGCTGATTTTCTCGGGTTCACACCTGCACGGCACGGTTCCCAATTACACCGAACAAACCCGCTTCAGCGTGGACTTCCGCCTGATGCACCTCGACGACCTGAAGCACAAGCGCGGCGCGATCAACGTCGACAGCGCGTGCCCGGATGTCGGCGCCGGCTTCAAAGACTATTTCCACGTCCACGACTTCTCGAATTTCCAAGGAATCCAATAATGACCAAGCGTCGCATTACGCCTGCCGAGGCCCAATACAACGAAACCCGCACTGGCGTTCTCAAGCGCGTCGACGCCGAGTACGTGGCCGATGCTCCTTTCGTGTTCGCCAACCGCATCGGTGTCACCGCTGCGTTGTCGCGCATGGAGCTGTTCAAGAAGGTCGCCGAAATCCCCGGCGCGATCGTCGAGTGCGGCGTGTACAAAGGCAACTCGCTGATGCTTTACATGCACCTGTCGATGATCCTGGAACCCTACGCGATCAACCGTTCGATCGTCGGCTTCGACACCTTCGAAGGCTTCCAGAGCATCAACAAGGACGAAGACCCGGCCGACGTCAACGAGACCATGTTCTCCGACACCGACCAGTCGCTGATCCAGGACATGATCGACGCCAACGACCTGCTGCGTCCGGTCAACCGCATCCCGCGTTGCGAGCTGGTCAAGGGCGACATCTGCAAGACCGCGCCTGAATGGGTCAAGACCCGTCCGGACCTGGTCGTGGCGATGCTGATCCTCGACACCGACCTGTATGAGTCGACCAAGGTCGCGCTGGAAACCTTCCTGCCGTACATGCCAAAAGGCGCCATCGTGGTGCTGGACGAAGTCGCCTACCGCAACTTCCCGGGCGAAACCAAAGCCCTGCGCGAAGTCTTCGACCTGAACAAGATCGAACTCAAGCGTCTGCCGTTCGATTCCTGCGTGGGTTACTTCCACGTCTGATCGACCCCGAGCCGCCCGGCCCTCCCCCTGCGGGAGCGGGCCGGGTGCCGCTCCGTTTGCCCACGCTGCATAGCCCCTCGCACCCTCGCGCCTCAGGCTACCCGCCGCTCCAGCATCCGCTCACGCACCACGTCATAGACCCAGTGATAGACGTAGGTGTACGGCAGAAAAAACAGCAATACGCCGATGTCCAGAATCAACGCCTGCAACAGGCTGACGTTCAGCCACCAGGCAATCAGCGGCACACTGACCGCCACCAGCCCCCCCTCAAACAGCAAGGCGTGCAAGACTCGGGTTGCGGCACTCGGGACAAGCGCCAGGCGCTTGAGCAGACGGTCGAACAGTCCGTTGAACAGCACGTTCCAGGCCAAGGCGATCAGGCCGATGGCAATGGTTGCCACGCCCATGTCGACCACGGGTTTGTCCATCAGCCACGCCAGCAATGGCGTACACAGCAGGACCGCCAGCAGCTCGAAACCAATGGCCTGAAAAACACGTTCGGTGAAGGATTTATGGGTGTTCATGACCAAGCTCCCTGGATGAATGTGTTGCCATCATCCGTTACCACACCGATACTTCATAACCAGTAACCATCGATCAAGGCGATAGTTCATGGCCTCACATGAAGTGCTGTTGGCGTTTGTCCAGGCGGCGACCCAAGGCTCGTTTTCTGCCGCAGCGCGCAAACTCGGCAAGAGCCAGTCGACCATCAGCGCGGCCGTCGCCAGCCTGGAAATCGACCTGAACGTGACACTGTTCGATCGCCGCAGCCGCAAGCCCAGCCTGACCTCGGCCGGGCATGTCATGTTGCAACGCGCCGAGGACATTCTGGCCGCCACCAGCCGCCTGGAAATGACTGCCGCTCAGCTGTCTCAGGGCGTTGAAGCAAAACTGACGGTGGCGATTTCCGACACGTATCAATCCGACCGATTTGAAGCGGCGTTGAGCGACTTCGAGCAGCGCTACCCAGACCTGGAGCTCGAATGCCTGATTGCCGAGTGCGACGATTTGATCGCGTTGGTGCAACGCGGTCGCGCGCATATTGCCTTCGCCGAAATGCAGTCCGACTACCCGGCAGACCTGAACAGCGCGACGGTCGACGAGCGCACGGAAATTGCCTTGTTCGTGTCGCGCGAACATCCGCTGGCGGCACTGCAAAAAGTCGACAAAAACATCCTGCAGCAGCACCGCGAGTTGCGCCTGGCGACCATCATCAATCCGTACGAAACCCGCGCCCAAGGCCGGGTGTGGTCAGCGCCCAGTTATCTGATGCTGCTGGAAATGGCCCAAGGCGGTTTTGGTTGGGCGCCCTTGCCGCGCTGGTTGGTCGAGCGTTTTGGTGCGGGCTCGTTGCAGGAACTCAAGGTCCGCGGCTGGCCAAAACCGGTGGCGGTCGACGCGCTCTGGTCACGCCTGCATCCGCCGGGGCCGGCAGGGAGCTGGTTGCTGGCCAAGATGCTGGAGTGATCGAAGGATCACGGGGATCGATGTGCATCCATCAATTCCGGGTATACGCGGTCGGCGTAGGAGCTGGCGTAGCCTGCGATCTTTTAGCGGTGCCGGGAATGCCGAAGAAAATCAAGATCAAAAGATCGTCCGAACGCGGCCCGAACCTTCGGCAGCTCCTACAGCTCACTCAACCGCCGCTCGATAAACCGCCGCTCCGGCTCTTGCCGAGTCAGCTCAAGGGCGCGCAAATAAGCCGCCCTCGCCTCTTCAACACGTCCCAGCTGCCGACAGAACTCTGCGCGCGCCGAATGGGCCAGGTGATAGTCGAGCAGCTCGCCACGCGCAAGAATCTCTTCAATCAGCGTCAGCCCCGCCAGCGGTCCATCGCGTCTGGACAGCGCCGCCGCACGATTGAGCTCAATCACTGGCGACGGCTGCACCCGCAGCAACACGTCATACAGCCCGACAATCTGTGGCCAGTCGGTTTGCTCGGGCGTCGAGGCTTCGGCATGCACCGCCGAGATCGCCGCTTGCAGGCAATACGGTCCGAAGCCGCGAGTGCTCAGTGCTCGCTCGATCAAGGCACAGCCTTCGGCAATCATCGGGGCATTCCACAGCGAACGATCCTGCTCATCGAGCACGATCAACTCGCCCGAGGCCGACGTTCTGGCCGGGCGCCGCGATTCATTGAGCAGCATCAGCGCCAGCAACCCCATCACCTCCGCCTCCGGCAACAGCTCCATCAGCAAGCGGCCGAGACGGATCGCTTCGCGGGTCAGGTCTTCGCGAGTCAACTCACTGCCGACCGATGCCGAATACCCTTCGTTGAACACCAGGTAAATCACCCGCAACACACTGTCCAGACGCTCGGGTAACTCGGCAATGGAAGGCACTTGATAAGGGATTTTCGCGTCACGGATTTTGCTTTTGGCACGCACGATGCGTTGAGCGATGGTGGACGGTGCAACGAGAAAGGCCCGGGCGATTTCCTCAGTGGTCAGGTCGCAGACTTCGCGCAGCGTCAACGGTACCTGCGCGTTCGCCGCCAGGGCCGGGTGGCAACAGGTGAAGATCAGCCGCAAGCGATCATCTTCCACATCTTCAGCGCTCCAATCGGCCTCTTCGAGTGCTTCCAGCTGTGCCATCAATGCCACTTGCGAGGCGGCAAATCGCGCCCGACGGCGCAAACCGTCAATGGCCTTGAAACGCCCGGTCGACACCAGCCAGGCACGTGGATTATCGGGCACACCATCACGCTGCCAGCGTTCGACCGCGACGAAGAAGGCTTCATGCAACGCTTCTTCGGCGAGGTCGAAATCGCCCAGCAAACGAATCAACGTGGCGAGAATGCGCCGCGATTCGTTGCGATAAACCGCCTCGACCAGCGCCTTGGCCGACTCGCCCGACATTAGTTCGCCATGCCTGTGATCACCCTGGATTCAACTCACGGACGGGGCGCACTTCAACGCTGCCGACCCGGGCCGCCGGGATGTTGCCGGCAACCTGAATAGCCTCGTTCAGATCCTTCGCATCGATCAGATAGAAGCCAGCCAATTGCTCCTTAGTTTCGGCGAACGGGCCGTCGGTGATCGACAGCTTGCCGCCGCGCATACGCACCGTGGTGGCGGTCTGAACGGACTCCAGCGCCTCGGCGGCGAGCATCCGGCCGCTGCCCTGGACCGACTCGGCGTAGGCCATGCACTCGGCATCTTCCGGGCTGTCGGGCGAGCTGTGCAGCATGTGTTCGTCGCTGTAGACCAGGCATAGGTATTTCATGAGGCTCTCCGTCATCTGGCTGATCAACTATGGCTGCAGATTGAGCATTTGGCGAAAATCCAGACGATCAGGGTTTTGCCTGAAGATACCCTTAGTCGTCTGGCCAATCACCCAATCGACAGCCCAAATAAAATAAATATCGACGAGGCAAACTGGCTAAAATCCGGGTTTCAACTTTGTCAGGACACGGACACCGCCAGTGACGACCCAACTCGTTCTCTACGAACAGCTGACCCCCGCGCAGCGCCAGCAACTGGAAGCCATTGAGATCCCTGCCCGGCAGCAGCAATTCTCCGGCGATATCGACATGGCCTTGTACACCTTGTTGTCAGCACCACGCGACGGCATCAAGGGCTTTGCCCTGCTCGTCGACGAGATTCCCGTAGCGTTCCTGCTGCTCAAACGTCCGCCATTCCTGCCGCACTGGGCCAATGAAGACACCGCAACCCTGCACGCGCTACAGGTCGATCACCGCCACCAAGGCAAGGGTTATGGCAACGCCTTCCTGCAAGCCCTGCCGCACGCAGCGCGTCAGGCCTGGCCGGAAATCAAAGGTCTGGAGCTGTCGGTGGATGCGCAAAACGAATCGGCGCTCGGGCTCTACCTCAAGCAGGGCTGGGTCGACAGCGGCAACGCCTACAAAGGCCGGATCGGCTACGAGCGGCGCATGGCCCTGGCGTTCTGAACGTCGGGCAATAACCGCGTAGGCGTTACAGATCCAGCGCCATTTCATGCCAGGCCATGCCGCCGTGGTCGGACGCGGACACCTTGAGGTAGGCGAAACCAAACCCGGCATACAGCGGAATATGCCGCTCCTTGCACATCAGGTTGATGCGGATTTTGCCCAAATCACGCATGCGGTCAATGAACTCGGCCATCAAACGCTTTGCCAGCCCCAGCCCTTGAAAGTCCGGGTGCACCACCACCGACATGATCACCACTTGTGGGCCATCCGGGTCATGGCCAACCATTTCCTTGAAGGCCTCATCCGCCATTTCTACCCGATACGCCGCACCCGAATTGATAAACCCGGCGACCACACCCTCGACCTCGGCCACGATAAAACCTTGCGGCCAGGTGGCAATCCGCGTGGCGATTTTCTCGCGAGTGGCCGCTTCATCACCCTCATAGGCCTGGATTTCGATGGCGAAACAGCGGTCAAGATCAGCCGGCGTGACCTGGCGAATGACAGTCGTAGGTGAGTTCATGGCGTGGCCCGGTCAGCGAAAAAGAGGGAGCGAATCATAAATTAATAAGGACTGCATATCGATCATCTGCAGCCCCGTAAAGCCTTCGTAAAGCCTTCGTAAAGCCTTCGTATAGCCGCTTTCTTTCGCGCAAGGTTCGGACTATTGCTTGTCCCTGTCTCTGACCATCAATAGGGAAATTCGCCATGAGTAGTGTTCAGATCGGTCTGCTTATGCTGTTCACCATCAGTGCTTTTGGTTTTATCACGCTGTCGATCGACGTGCTGCGAGCGCGCCGAATCAGCAAAGGCAAATAGTGCAGGCGTGAAGAGGCGGCCAGCGCGATCTGCGCCGCCCCTCAACCCATTCAGGCAGCTTTGAGCGGTATCCAGATTTCCAGCACACCGGTATTGAGTTTCGGGTTGAAGTCGTCGCTGTAGCGCTCGAACTCCGGAGCATCGGCAGCCTCATGACCCGAGTGCGGCAACCAGGTTTTCCAGATGTACTGAAAGGTTTGCGGCAAGGTATCCAGCGCACCTTCGTGCTTGAACACCGCATAGTGCTGGGGCTGTATTTCGATCCAGCGGTAGAGTTCTGGCAGGTCATCGAGCTTGCTGATCTCGACACCTGCGATGTACTCAAAACCACCTTTGTCATCCGGGTTGCAGCAGATGCCGTAGGTTACCTCGCCTATTTGCCCTGGAACGTTGCCGATGTGCGGTACGAATTTCTCCCAGAGCTTGGGAATGCCTTCGGTGGTGTCCGCGCTAAATCGCCCGCCCAGCCCGGCAATCAGCAGAAAATGCCCCGTTTCGAAGCGCGGCTCAGCGACCAAGTCTTTTTTTGGATCATCCATGAGTCAACTCCGCAACTGAAGATGGGTTCGCCTACAAGTATAGAAGCCAAACCGGATTCCCCCATTCAAAGGCCCGGAAGTTCTGCAACACCTGCCGGGACGATAAATTCCCGATAACCAGAAACAATCACGTAGACCGCGAAATAGCAGAAGATCGCCGCATATTCCAGGCAAAAGTAGCGCAGCAGCTTGTCACCCAAGAGCTTGCCGCCCTGGGTCGCCGCCAGGCGTTTTGTCAAAAATAGTTGAGCCTCACCACTAGACAACCGGCCATCGGCGCCCTTATCTTCCGCCACAGGCCACCGCAGTGGCCTGCGTCGCTCGGACGGTTCCGGGCGCTTACGTTATTCGAGGCAACAATGGCCGAACAAGGTTCGCCGCGCCGCTTTGCGCGCATAGATCGACTCCCCCCTTACGTATTCAATATCACTGCCGAGCTGAAGATGGCCGCCCGTCGTCGTGGCGAAGACATCATCGACTTGAGCATGGGTAACCCCGACGGCCCGACGCCGCCGCACATCGTCGAAAAACTGGTCACCGTCGCCCAACGCGAAGACACCCACGGCTACTCCACGTCCAAAGGTATTCCGCGTCTGCGCCGGGCGATTTCCAATTGGTACAAGGATCGCTACCAGGTCGATATCGACCCGGAAAGCGAAGCCATCGTCACTATCGGTTCCAAGGAAGGCCTGGCGCACTTGATGCTCGCCACCCTCGACCAGGGCGACACGGTGCTGGTGCCCAACCCAAGCTACCCGATCCATATCTACGGTGCCGTGATTGCCGGCGCCCAGGTCCGTTCGGTGCCGCTGATTCCTGGAGTGGACTTTTTCGCTGAACTGGAACGGGCCATTCGCGGTTCGATCCCTAAGCCAAAAATGATGATTCTCGGCTTCCCGTCCAACCCGACCGCGCAGTGCGTCGAACTGGATTTCTTCGAGCGAGTGATTGCTCTCGCCAAACAGTACGACGTGCTGGTGGTGCACGACCTGGCCTACGCCGACATCGTCTACGACGGCTGGAAAGCCCCGTCGATCATGCAGGTGCCGGGCGCCAAGGACATTGCGGTGGAGTTTTTCACCCTGTCCAAGAGCTACAACATGGCCGGCTGGCGGATCGGTTTCATGGTCGGCAACCCGGAACTGGTCAACGCCCTGGCGCGGATCAAGAGCTACCACGACTACGGCACCTTCACCCCGCTGCAAGTGGCGGCCATCGCGGCGCTGGAAGGCGATCAGCAGTGTGTCAAAGACATCGCCGAGCAGTACCGGCAACGTCGTAACGTGCTGGTCAAAGGCCTGCATGAACTGGGCTGGATGGTCGAAAACCCGAAAGCCTCGATGTACGTCTGGGCCAAGATCCCTGACGCCTACGCGCACCTCGGTTCGCTGGAGTTCGCCAAGAAACTGCTGGCCGAGGCCAAGGTCTGTGTGTCGCCGGGTGTGGGGTTTGGTGAATACGGGGACGATCATGTGCGCTTCGCACTGATCGAAAACCAGGACCGGATTCGTCAGGCGGTACGCGGCATTCGCGGGATGTTCCGGGCGGATGCGGCGGCGGGTTGATATCGCGGTTTTCTGAACGTTACAAGGAAATGCCCCTGTGAGCGTGTTGCGCTTACAGGGGCATTTTCGTATCGGGCCGTCGATGGCTAAGGTAACTGAGTCGCGCCTTTGTAGTAGAAAGGTGTCATGTCAATAACGGCCGGACCTTTCAGCGTACGGCCCACCCCTTCACAGGCGGCGTTGTTCAACATGCCGTTGTCATGATCGCCCATCCAACTGAACAGACCACCCAGATTCCATCTTTTCACGTACTCGCCTTTGGCCTTCACGGTACGGGGCGTATCCAGGGACATGAACACTTTGGTCGTTGGGTTGTAGAGAAAGTCCGCATCCGCCTTTTCATCGGTGTACAAGGTAAAGCCATTCAGCGGTTGCTTTGTCTCTAGGTCAAGGTAGTGCTTCATCATGCCGGGCCATTCGGTAATACCCGCTTCGAAACAGCCGGGCGTCGTATTCGCCCCCGGCTTCTGGCTGTAAGTTCCCACCAGCGGTGACACACTCGTCAGCACCGCTTGCTGAGCATTTCGACTGTAGCCGGCGTAGCCCACAAAGATCTTTTTCGACTCTACGCCTAGCCCCAATAAGTACTGCACCCCGGAATGCACAGAATTCTCGGTAATATCATCGGGATTGCTGCGGTACAGGTTGCAATGGTGCTGAATTTTAGGCGCCCAAGGCGTACCGAAGAAGTCATAACACATGAGGTTGATGCCATCGAGACCGGCCTGAATCAGCAGTGGGATATTGGACTTGGCCAATTTGACCGGGTCGGCAACCGCCGCAATGCTGATTGGTATATCTGCTCGCCCGATGGCAACCAGCTTGTCTTTAACCTCTTTGATCATTACCGCGAAGTAAGCAGGGTCATCGGCATCGTATGTGTTGCCCTCCCACGTTTCGCCGGGCCCTGGCTCACTCCCTGGTACCGACGGATATTCCCAATCGATATCAATTCCGCCAAACATGGGCCACCTTTGAAAAATGGCAGCAATGGTGTCGACACAACGTTTTCTTTTGACGGGATCTCGCACGACCTCATAAAAGGCTTGGCTCATTGACCAACCGCCTAGGCTGAGGGAAATTTCCAGGTTCGGACTGGCATTTTTAAGCTTAAGGAGTGCGCCTAATACGCCTTGTGCCTGACTGGGGTGATAAAGCTCATCATATTCGTTGCTTTTCCACCCGTTGAAACCGCAATTGATATAAGCGGCGACATCATTCCAGGGATCGATAAACGTCGCCGTTGCTGCCAGGTCTTTCTCTGCCTTATCTAACTCCTCTTGAGTTGGCCATTCAGGATCGGCAGCCGGGGAAAGCTTCCAGCGCGTCAGTGACTTATTGATCACCTGCCGATTGATCCCTCGGTCACCCACAATTGCGGCAAATCCAAGCACGAGTTTATCGAAGGTTCCGCTCTTGCCCAGGAGTCGCATGATATCGGTTCCACGGCCTCCCTCCTTAAGTGCTGGAGTTGGCTCATCAGGTCCGTTGCCATAACGTGGATCACCAATACCCCAATCGCTGTAATAGCAAAAAGTCCGGTAGTCATTGTCTTCGTACTGGTTGAAGACATTCTTGGCCATCCGGCCGGGGGTATAGGACAGCTGATCATCGCGCTTTTCGGGATCAAAGTTATTGAGCCCATAGGTTAGTTCTGCAGCCCCCACGCCCCACATTTTCACTGGTGTTCCTACGGCAGTACCAGGATCCGTGTCATAGACAAGTTCGCTCACTCTGACTTTTCGGTCTGCTTGTTTTGCCCCAGATTGTTTTGTGGTCACGATGCTTTCTCCCTGCACGCGTAAATGAGTCAAAAGTTCATGAGCAACTTTTACGCGGGGCACGACACCGCGCCTACCTGTCAAAGTTGACAGTGCCGACGAGCGGTATTCAGGGATTGAGGATGACAAAAAGAAAGCCGCGACAAGGACTGATCATCCTCTCGCGGCTCGGGTGACTCTGTAAGTCCAGCACCCGCACAAGGCGCGGGTACCGCAATAAATCAAACCACCAACGACAGCAACAAAATGAAGCCCAGCGCAACGACGGACAGAATGGTTTCCATCGCGGTCCAGGTCTTGAAGGTTTCGGCTACGGTCATGTTGAAGTACTGCTTGACCAGCCAGAAGCCTGCGTCGTTGACGTGAGACAGAATCAACGAGCCCGCGCCGGTGGCCAGCACCAGCAACTCGCGGTTCACGCCCGGAATCATCCCCACCACCGGTACCACGATGCCGGCACCGGTAATGGTCGCCACGGTCGCGGAACCGGTGGCCACGCGGATCACCGCCGCGACCAGCCAGGCCAGCAGAATCGGCGAAATCTGCGCACTCACCGCCATGTGGCCGATCACATCACCCACACCACTGGTCACCAGCATCTGCTTGAAGCCACCGCCAGCACCGATGATCAGAATGATCGCCGCGGTTGGCGCAAGGCTGGCGTCGAGCAGTTTCAGAATCTGTTTGGAACCGATGCCCTGACGATGCCCGAAGGTGTACAGCGACAGCAGCAACGCCAGCAGCAAGGCCGAGATCGGGTGACCGATCATGTCCATCCAGGTGCGGAAGAAATGCCCGTCCGGCAGCGCGATGTCGGCAAAGGTTTTCAGCAGCATCAGGAACACCGGCAACAGCACGGTGATCAGCGTGATGCTGAAGCTCGGCAAGGTGCTGGACTGCGGCTCGCGAGCCAGCTGATCGACCAGCTCCTGGTTTGGATGGCCGGGGATATATTTGGCAATGAACGTACCGTAGATCGGACCGGCAATGATGGCGGTCGGCAGCGCAACGATCAGACCATAAAGAATGGTTTTACCGATATCGGCACCGAACACGCCGATGGCCAACAGCGGGCCCGGGTGCGGCGGCACCAGGCCATGCACGGCGGATAGGCCAGCCAGCAACGGGATACCGATCTTGATAATCGACACGCCGGTGCGGCGGGCAACGATGAACACCAGCGGAATCAGCAGCACAAAGCCGATTTCGAAAAACAACGGAATGCCGACCAGGAAGGCCGCAAACATCATGGCCCATTGCACGCGCTCTTTGCCGAACGCGCGAATCAGGGTCTGGGCGATCTGATCCGCCCCACCCGACTCGGCCATCATTTTGCCGAGCATGGTGCCCAGCGCGAGGATGATCCCGACAAACCCGAGCACCCCACCGAAGCCGTCCTGGAACGCCTTGATGATGGTGCCAATCGGCATGCCCGAGGTCAGCCCGAGAAAAGCGGCGGCGATGATTAATGCAATGAAGGGGTGAAGCTTGAACCGGGTGATCAGGACGATCAATCCGATCACGGTGATCACTGCATCAAGCAGCAAAAACGACTCGTGGGACATGCCAAACATGGGGGTGTGTCTCCTGTTTGTTGTTGTTATTAAAGCGGGTTTAAACCGTCTGCGAATAGGACAGCGCTATCTCTTGGAACAAAACTAAACCGGGCGTTTCAGCCCGTGTTCGATCCACCAGCCATTGGCCTGTTCGGCCAGCTGTTTGACAGTCTGCGTGGAAGCGTCGAGCGCCAGGGTCAGTGGCTCGCCCACCGGTGATTCAAGGGTGGCGAACTGGCTGGCGATCAAGGTCGATGGCATGAAATGACCCGGACGATGGGCCACACGATCGGCGGCGACTTCAGGGGTCAATTCAAGGAACACAAAACCCAGGCCCGGCAAGGCGCTGCGCAAGCGTTCGCGGTAACGGTGCTTGAGCGCCGAGCAGGTCAGCACCGGGCGTTGGCCGCTGGCATCCACGCGACGCAGTTCATCGCACAGACTGTCGAGCCAGCCGGCACGGTCGTCGTCGTTCAGAGGAATACCCGCGCTCATCTTTTCGATATTGGCGGCAGGGTGAAAGGTATCGCCTTCAATGCCGGTCGCGCCGCTGAGCTGGCACAGGGCCTCGCTGACGCTGGACTTGCCGCAGCCGGCCACGCCCATGATGACCAGGGCGGTGATAGGTTGACTCATGTAACACCTCAGCGCGCAGACAGCGCTACCTTTGCTACGTGAAACTCTAGTGCAAAAGCAGGCATTGCCGACGCCTTCTTGTCATTTTTATGGGTTGCAGCACGTTCTTTCCCAACGCCAAAAAGCAAGGATCAGGCAAACCCTGCTCAAGCATTTGCAGCCGCATCGAGACAGCGCTACCTTAGTGCCTTGAATTTTGTTTGGCAAGCTGCCCGATGACCTCTTCTAAAAACGATAAAAATACCCGCACCACTGGCCGCCCTACCCTCAACGAAGTCGCCCGCCTGGCAGGCGTCAGCCCGATCACTGCTTCCAGAGCCTTGCGCGGTATCAGCACCGTTGCCACCGAACTGGTGGAAAAGGTCCAGCAGGCCGCGCTCGAACTGAACTATGTGGTCAATCCCGCCGCCCGTGCGCTGGCCTCGGCCCAGAGCCATTCGGTGGTGGTGCTGGTGCCATCGCTGTCGAACCTGCTGTTCATCGAAACCCTCGAAGCCATTCATCAGGTGCTACGCCCCAAAGGCTTCGAAGTGCTGATCGGCAACTATCACTATTCCCGCGATGAAGAAGAAAATCTGCTGCGCAACTACATGGCCTATCAGCCTCGCGGCCTGCTGCTGACTGGTTTTGACCGCACCGAAAGTGCCCGCCGGATGATCGAGGCCAGCAACATCCCCTGCGTCTACATGATGGACCTGGACCCGGGCGCCGGTCTGAACTGCGTTGGTTTCTCGCAATTGAGCGCCGGTGAAACCGCCGCACAACACTTGATCTCACGCGGTCGTCGGCACCTGGCCTACATCGGCGCACAACTCGACCAACGCACGTTGCTGCGTGGCGAAGGCTTCCGGCGTGCCTTGCAGCAAGCGGGTCTGTACGACCCGGACCTTGAATTGCTGACTCCGCGGCCTTCATCGGTGGGCCTTGGCGGCGAACTGTTTCTACAAATGATGGCGAGTCACCCGCAGGTCGACGCAATCTTCTTCGGTAACGACGACCTCGCCCATGGAGCCCTGCTCGAAGCCCTGCGCCACGGGATCAAAATCCCCGAACAAGTGGCCGTCCTCGGCTTCAACGACCTGCCGGCCTCGGCACACATGGTGCCGCGCCTGAGCAGTATCAGCACCCCGCGTGAAGCCATCGGCCGCCGCGCTGCCGAGCACATGCTGACCTTGATGGCCGGCAATTCGATCGCCAAACCTGTGGTCGACATGGGTTTTGAGTTGAAGGTGCGCGAGAGTACGTAGGTGTTGGTGCAGACCAGCGCAAACTGCTCTCGGACGATCCTGCCAACACCATAGGATGCATCTCACAGATTTACCGGAAACGCTTGCCATCAACTTTTTCGCGTATGCCATAGCCTCTTGGGAGCTGCTTTAATCGCCCCGAGGAGTCGTATGTCATGCACACGGACCCGCAAAAACAGCAATGGTTACTCTCACGCTGGAGCGAAGCCTTGGCGACCGAGGCCTTCAAGTCTCGCCAGATAAACCTCGGTCATCTGGCCGATACGCTAGAGTTCAGCATCCGAGCAAGCTTTCAGCGCTTGTTGCAGGCGCTGCTGCGCGAAGGACTGCTCAATCCCGAAGCCCTGCAAGCCGAGGGTTCGGTGTATTGGCTCACGCTGAGTGAACGCGGAGCCCGATTGCCGGGCTCCGTCAAAGCAGACTTAATGCCCGAACACATCGACTTTTTTGGCCTTCTTGTCAGCACGCTTTTCAACCGCAGTCTTGGCCGGCTTTTTTTTCGCTGCTTTCTTTGAATCCATGCCTTTGCTCATGATGCACGCTCCACCAACTGGGAATATGGGATCAGGTATACACCTATCTCGCAGCGTTGGTTCTTTTATAATAGGCCCATTTTTCGCAGTGACCTCTTATCCATGCCCAACACCCAGTACACCCAGCTTGCCGAGCCACTGTGGCCTTTGCTGAACAAGTTCTATCGCTGTCACCAGTCATCGATGAAAGCCGTTCGCGATGCTCAACTGTGGGTGGGCAAGCGCGGCGAGATCATCGCCGGGCTCTGTTTGCGGCCGATGGCGGATGGGTTTTGGCTAACGGGGTTATTTGTCGACCCGGCTGTTCGGGGGCAAGGTATTGCGGCCGCGTTGATGGCCCAGGCGCTGGTACAGATCAATGCACCGGTGTGGCTGTTCTGCCACCCGGACCTGCGCGGTTTTTATGAGCGCAATGGCTTCACCGCGGGCCCATTGTTGCCCTATGCACTGGCCGAGCGTCTGGCTCGCTACAACCGCAGCAAGCCGATGATTGCCATGGGCCTGGAGCCGGGCAAGTAAACAGCGAAGATCAAAAGATCGCAGCCTTCGGCAGCTCCTACGCCGAGCGCATTCCCCTGTAGGAGCTGCCGAAGGCTGCGATCTTTTAGCGCCTTTAGTCATCAGCCGATGGATCGAGATCGGGAAACATCACCTCGGTAAACCCGAACTTGCGAAAGTCAGTGATCCGCGACGGGTACAACCGGCCGATCAGGTGATCGCATTCGTGTTGCACCACACGGGCGTGGAAACCCGAAGCGATGCGCACAATCGGCTCGCCCTTGGGATCGAAACCTTCATAGCGAATGCGCTGATAACGCTCCACCGCGCCTCGCAGTCCCGGCACCGACAGGCACCCTTCGAAACCCTCTTCCAGCGTCGGATCAAGTGGCGTAATCAACGGATTGATCAGGATCGTCTGCGGTACGGCGTCAGCGTCCGGGTAACGTTCGCTGTGTTCGAAGCCGAAGATCACCAGTTGCAGGTCGACACCAATCTGCGGGGCCGCCAGGCCGACGCCGCCGACGCTTTCCATGGTCTGGAACATGTCGTCGATCAACTGCCACAGTTCGGGGCTGTCGAACATGTCAGCCGGTACCGGCGGAGCGATACGCAGCAGGCGCTCATCGCCCATTTTGAGGATTTCACGGATCATCGTCAGGCTTCGTCAGTGGTCGGGTTGAGCGAGTGGTCCCGGCCCAGTCCCGAAACGTGTTGTTTTTCGTCGTGTTCGCCGAAGCCCTTTTCGCCAGGATGCTTGCCTTCGGTCGACATGTGGTCGATCACCGCGTTCATCTCTACGCCGAGCAGCAGCACGGCAGCGGAAATGTAGAAGTACAGCAACAGCACGATGATCGCGCCGATACTGCCATACATGGCGTTGTAGTTGGCGAAGGTTTTGACGTAATAACCAAAGCCCAGCGAAGCGACGATCCACACCACCACCGCCAGCACCGAGCCTGGCGTGATGAAGCGAAACTTCTGCTTCACATCAGGCATCACGTAGTACATCAACGCGACCGCGACCATCAGCAAAATGACGATCACCGGCCAGCGCAGTATTGTCCACAGCGTGACGATGAACTCTTCCATGCCGATCTGCGACGCGATCCATTCCATCACCTGCGGCCCGAGCACCATCAATGCTGCAGCGGCCAGCAGCATGCCGGCGATGCCGACCGTGTAGAAGACTGACAGCGGAAAACGCTTCCAGATCGGTCGGCCTTCGACCACATCGTAGGCGGCGTTCATCGCGCTCATCATCAGCCGCACACCCGCCGAGGCGGTCCACAGGGCGATGACGATACCCACCGAGAGCAATCCACCCTTGGACTGCTGGAGCTGGTCGATCACCGGGTTCACTTGCTCCAGCGCTTGCGGCGGCAATACCAGCTCTGACTGAAGGCGCAGCCAGGAAAAGAAATCCGGCAGGTGCAGGAAACCGATCAGGGCTATCAGAAACAGAATGAAGGGAAACAGCGAGAACAGCATCTGATAGGCCAGCGCCGAGGCATACGTCGACATCTCGTCATTGATGAACTCGGTGACCGTGCGCATCATCACGCGGTGCAAGGGCAAGCCTTTCAACTCCGGGAACATCATAGCGTCTCCTTTCGCCGCAAAAGGGTTGAAGTCGGGGGGCGACTCAGGGGCCGTTTTCTACATCAAAGTAACCTACTTGGCGACCTTGAAACAATTTCGTGGGGCTTCATAACAATAACCGACAGAAAAACGCCCCTCTGTGGGAAGGCGCTGCACAGCGTTTCATTTATTTTCGCAGCGTCATTTCATTTGCAAATGCAGGTTGGGCTTTATGTTTGCAGGCTTTGCCCGGAGAATGCGCAACGTATTCAGGCCGTGGCGCTGAAGATCCAATCCCGTAGGAACGTTATGAAACTCGATAAAAAGCAGGCCATTGCCCGCAGAAACCAGGAACTCGGCGGTGCAGTGCTTGGCGTCAACAACTGCCATTTCACCGAATTGAACCGCAACCGCAACATCTGGTGGTTTGATATCCCGGTTGCGCGTCTGGCCATTGGTCAGTACGAGTGGGTTCACCTGCTGATGCATACGCCAGCCACCGATGAACTGCTGCACCTGAAAGTGCCGACGGTGTTCCTGCGCGAGAAGCTCGAAGGCCTGGTGGTGCGCAATGAAGGCAAGCGCAAGGCCGCCCTGAGCCTGGAGTTGAGCGCCGACAAGGACTCGTACCTTCAGGACATGCGCCCAGCTGGTACCAACGTCAATTTCGCGCAGTTCCGCCTGTAACAGCAAAAGATCGCAGCCTGCGGCGACTCAGTAGTAACGTCGCGGGTCGGAATCGATCAGGCTGGTCAGTTTGGTCAGGGCGAAGCGCAATTCGTCCTGGCTGGTGGGCGACATCAGTACCAGCCGTACGCAGCGGGTAATCCCGGAACGTTCGGCCTGAAACTGGGTGCCACTGAGCACCAGTACACCGTTGCTCCGGGCCAGCATGGTGAATTCGTCGCTGGTCCACGGCTCGGGCAGCGTCAACCAGACGTGGTAGGAATACGGCTGGGTCTTGAGTTCGAAATTGGCGAAGATTTCCTGGGCAATCGCTTGCCGCCCGGCGGCTTCGTTGCGCTGGATGCGGATCAGTTTTTTGTCGAGGCCTTCGGTGATCACATTGCTGGCCAATTGTGCGGTCAGCGGCGACGGCATCCAGACGCTGCTGCGCACCATCGAGGTCAGGCGCGACAGCAATTTGGGCGGGCTATAGATATAGCCGATGCGTAACGCCGGCATGACCGATTTCGACAGACTGGTCAGGTACACCGAACGATCCGGCGCAAACGCCGACAACGGCTTGATCGACGGGTCGGTGGCGAGGAAGCCGTAGATGTCATCATCCAGGATGATGAAGTCGAACTCTTCGGCCAGTGCCGCGATTTGTGCTCGGCGTTTTTGCGACATGATCGCCGCCGTCGGGTTCTGGCAGGTCGCGACGCAAACCAGCATCGCCGGTTTCTCCCGCAGGCACAGTTCGCGAAGCGCTTCGGGAATGATCCCTTCATCGTCCATCGGCACGCCACGCAGGCGGCGCTCAAGACCGTGGGCCAGGGAAATGATGCCGGGGTAGCAAAGCTCTTCGCAGAGCACCAGGTCACCGGCGTTGGTCAGGGCACTCATCGCGACCATCAAGCCATGCTGGGCACCGGCGGTGATCACCACTTGCTGCCATTGCGCATCGGGCAACGAATGGCGCAACCACTGCGCCCCCGCCTCGCGATGCGCCGGGTGACCGCCGTCCGGCGCGTAATCCAGGGTGCGGGCGAAATCGGTGCTCTTGGCCATGCCCACCAGCGCGCCGCGCAACCAGTATTCCAGGGTTTCGCTGTAGGGCTTGATGATCGACAGATCGAGTAATTCGGATTGCCCCAGGTTCAGCGGCGCGGCGCTGTTGCTGGCTGGCAGTTCCAGCTGCTTCTGATTGAGCACATAAGTACCCCGCCCTACTTCCCCCTGCACCAGACGACGTCGATGGGCTTCGCTGTAGGCCCGACTGATGGTGCCCGGCGTGACATTCAGGGTGGTGGCCAGCTCCCGCAGGGTCGGCAGACGATCACCTTCGTTCAACACGCCGCTGCTGATATCGCGCGCCAATGCATCGGCAATCGATAAATACATCGGCTGGCTGAACTCGCTTAGTTGGGGAACCCACATGAATGATCACTGCCCATCGTAGAAATGATGAATATCCGAGCATATCACAGGGAGGTTAGGCAACTAATAAATCGACCCAATCGATAAATTAAGTCGATTGACTCGACAAGTGAATCGATATGCAGTGCAGCATGAAGATATTTTTAGAAAAACAAATAAGCTTATAAATCAAATAATTAAACGCCAATCAGCCAAAAAACAGGCACTGATAGCAAAAAAACATCTCGTAACAACCTCGCCACCTATTGAATCAACTCAATTCATTCAAATACACTCATCTCGAATCGAATCAATCGACTCAATCCACCCCTGATCACTGCGCGACTCTGCCGCGCCAAGTCGAGACATCATGGACACACTCAGAAAGGATCTATCCCTGTCAGCGGTCATTGCGGGCTTCATCGCCGTGATCATTTCCTATGCCGGCCCTTTGATCATCGTGTTTCAGGCAGCCAAGGAAGCCCATCTGCCCAACGACATGGTGTCTTCGTGGATCTGGGCCATTTCCATCGGCAGCGGCATTACCGGCCTGTTCCTGAGCTGGCGCCTGCGGATTCCGGTGATCACGGCGTGGTCGACGCCGGGCGCGGCATTGCTGGTGTCGATGTTGCCCACCGTTACCCTGCCCCAGGCCATCGGCGCCTATGTAGTGGCGTCGGCGATCATCGCCGTGGTCGGTTTGTCCGGGGCCTTCGACAAACTGATGAGTCGCCTGCCCAAAGCCATCGCCGCCGCCATGCTCGCGGGCATTCTGTTTCGCTTCGGCGCTGAGCTGTTCACCTCGATCAAGCTGCAACCGGTGCTGGTGCTGTCGATGATCGCGGCCTACCTGATCTTCAAACGCTTTTCGCCACGCTACGCCATTCTCTCGGTGCTGATTATCGGTTGCGCCGTGGCCGCCTCGTTCGGTGAACTCAACAGCAGCTCGATCACCATCGCAGTGGCCCACCCGGTCTTCATCGCCCCCGACTGGAGCTGGCACGCAATCATCAACATTGGCCTGCCACTGGCCCTGGTGACCCTGACCGGCCAGTACGTCCCCGGCATGGCGGTGTTGCGCACCTCGGGCTACAACACTCCGGCGCGCTCGATCATTTCGGTCACCGCGATTGGCTCGATTCTGATGGCCCCGTTTTGCTCCCACGGCTTTAACCTGGCAGCGATTACGGCGGCGATCTGCACCGGCCGCGAAGCCCACGAAGACCGTGACAAACGCTACATCGCCGGGATTGCCTGCGGGGTGTTCTACATTCTGATGGGCACCTTTGGCGCGACCCTGGCCTCGGTGTTTTCCGCCCTGCCTAAAGAGTTGATTGCCTCCCTCGCTGGCCTGGCCTTGTTCGGTGCAATCAGCGCCGGGTTGACCGGCGCCATGGCGGACGAGAAACAACGTGAAGCGGCGCTGATCACCTTCCTGGTCACCGCCTCGGGCATGAGCTTCCTCGGATTGGCCGCCGCGTTCTGGGGCTTGATCTTCGGCCTCGTGGCGCATTTTGTGCTGACTTACACCCGGGAAAGCAAAGCCGCCGCCATCGCCGAGGGCAGCCGACCATGACCGCTCGTTACGACTTCATTGTGGTCGGTGGTGGCATCGCCGGCGTGTCGGCGGCGTACGAACTGGCGGCCCACGGCAGCGTCTGCCTGCTCGAACAGGAGCAGCAACTGGCCTACCACACCACTGGTCGCTCGGCGGCGATCTCCATGGAAAGCTACGGCAACCAGCAGATCCGCTCGCTGACCTGCGCTTCCCGGCGCTTTTTCGAGAACCCGCCCGAGGGTCTGGCCGAGCATCCTCTGTGGTCGCCACGGGGCGCGTTGATCGTGGCCCAGGCGGCACGGGTGGACAAACTGGCGGCGCGTTTCACCGCCGTTCTCGGGCAAGTGCCAACGGCAATGTTCCTCGATGAGAAGCAGGTGCTGGAGCTGGTGCCGTACCTGGCCGAAGGCGCCTGGAGCGCCGGGATCTACGAGCCCAGCGCCTTCGATCTGGATGTACACGGCATTCACGGTGCCTACCTCGGCGGCTTGCGGGCTCGCGGCGGTGTAATCAAACGTGAAGCCTGCGTGCTGCGCGGCGAACACTGCGACAGTCACTGGACCTTGCACACCCAGGACGGCCAGCGGCTTGAGGCCGCCATCGTGGTCAACGCCGCCGGTGCCTGGGCCGATGAATTCGCCGAGCGCTGCGGTGTACCCAAAGTCGGCGTGCGGCCGCTGCGGCGCACGGTACTGGCGGTGGATCCGCAATGCGACGTGCATCAAACACCGTATCTGGGCACGGTCGACGAAGACATTTTCATCAAGCCGGAAGCCGGGCGACTGATCGTTTCACCGTGCGATGAAAGCCCGTCGCCGCCCTGCGACGCGCTGCCAGAAGAACTCGACCTGGCCATCACCATGGATCGCCTGCAAAGCACCACGCGCCTGCGCCCACGCTCGATCATCAACAAATGGGCGGGCCTGCGGACCTTCGTCGCCGACCGCTCCCCGGTGCTCGGCCAGGACCCGCAGCAAGAGAGTTTTATCTGGCTCGCCGCCCTGGGTGGCTACGGCATTCAAGCCGCCCCCGCCATTGCCAGGCTGTGCAGCCACGCGGCGCTGGGCATCGCCATGCCGTCGGACCTGGCGGCGCTGCAGCTCAACTACCAGCATTTTTCGCCGGCCCGTTGCCGCGATGAGGAGTTTTCGGCCCTGACCGTCAAACAGGTTGCCGATTTGCACTAACCCCACCCACTTAACAAGGAACGTCACCATGCAAACCAACGCTCAAATCCAGCCCGCAGCCAAACCTTTCCTGGGCGAAGAAAACGTCATTTTCACCGATAAGGCGCCGCTGCCCCTGGGCACGTACTCCCAAGGCATCAAGGTCAGCCACGGGCAGACCATCTACCTGTCGGCGCAGACCCCGGTTTCGGCGCTGAACAACGAAGTGCTGGCCAAGGACTTCGAAGGCCAGTTGCGCCAGACCCTGGACAACCTGGTGCAAATGGCCGAAGCGGCGGGCGGCACCTTGGCGAATGTGGTCAAGGTCACCGCGTTCATCACTGATCTGAGCGAGTTCCCGACCCTCAACCGCGTCATGGAGGAGTACTTCACCAAGCCGTATCCAGCCCGCACCACCGCCGGTGCCAGCGCCCTGGCGCGCAATACCCTGGTCGCCATCGACGCCATCATGGTGGTCTGAAGCACCTTCTGTCAGCGGAGTGCCCGTCGGTCCAGCGCACTGGACCGACGTCGGCAGGGAAAGCACCAGCACAGCGTACTTTCAGGGGTTGGCCATGAAGAATTCGTACAGAGAGTATGTGTTGCAGTGCCTGGTTTGCGATCGCAGCTACCAGCCGCATGAGGTCAGCTACTACTGCCCTCATTGCAAAATCGATGGTGCTCTCGATGCGCTCTACGATTACCCGACGCTCAAGCGCGAATGGTCCAGGGACAGCCTGGCCCACGACCATGCCCGTGGCATGTGGCGCTATGACCGACTGATGCCTTTGAGCTCGACGCAATTCACTCCGCCATTACTGGTGGGGAACACGCCGCTGTACTCGCGCCCCGAGCTACTCGGCAAGGGCGCCCGGATCAAAGTTTTTATCAAGGATGAATCCCGGCAACCCACCGGGTCGCTGAAGGATCGCGCCAGCGCCCTGGCGGTGGCCCTCGCCATGCAATCCGGTGCGCGCACCGTGGCCGTGGCCAGCACCGGCAACGCGGCTTCGGCAATGGCCGGGATGAGCGCCAGCCTGGGGCTGCACAACGTGATTTACCTGCCCAAAAGCGCGCCCCGCGAGAAGCTTGCCCAGATGCAAGGTTATGGCGCCGAGATCGTGCTGGTCGACGGGCAATACGACGAAGCCTTCGAACAATGCCTCAACGCCTGCGAAACCCACGGCTGGTACAACCGCACCACCGGGATCAATTCGTACATGAGCGAAGGCAAAAAAACCGTGGCCTTCGAGATGTGCGAGCAACTCAATTGGCAGGTGCCGGACCTGGTGTTTGTGCCAGTCGGCAACGGCTGCATTCTGGGTTCGGTCTACAAAGGCTTCTTCGACTTGCTGCAACTGGGCTGGATCGAGCGCATACCGCGCCTGATCGGCGTGCAGGCCGAACACAGCAACTTCATGTACCGGGCCTGGCGCAGCGACCGGCCGATGCAGCAAACCGAACGCATTACCCCCACCAGCCTGGCCAGCAGCATCAATGTCGCGTTGCCGCGCGACCGCCTCAAAGCCATGCGCGCAGTGACCGCCAGCGGTGGCGAGTTCATCTGCGTCAGTGATCCGAGCATTGTCGCTGCAGCGTCCCGATTGGCCAGCAGTACCGGCGTATTCCCCGAAGCCGGCGCCGCCAGTGCCTTCGCTGGCCTACTCAAGTACGCCGAAGAACACCCCGACACCCCGCAGACCGCCGTGATCCTGATCACTGGCAGCGGCCTGAAAGACACCTCCATTTTTCTATCCGACTCGACCAGAAACCAGTCACGGGTGCAGCCGCATCACGTGCCTGCACCGCTGGCCGAAGCGCTTACCTAAGGAATCACACCATGAGCCTACAGAATTTCGACCCCGCCATCGCCCGCCTGATCGACCGCGAACGCAATCGCCAGGAAACCCACCTGGAGCTGATCGCTTCAGAAAACTATGTCAGCGAAGAAGTGCTCCAGGCCCAGGGTTCGGTGCTCACCAACAAATATGCCGAAGGCTATCCGGGCAAGCGCTACTACGGCGGTTGTAAGGTCGTCGACGAGATCGAAAACCTGGCCATCGAGCGCGCCCGCAAACTGTTCAACTGCGAATACGTCAACGTCCAGCCGCACTCCGGGTCCCAGGCCAACCAAGCGGTGTTTCTGGCGGTGCTCGAACCTGGCGACACGATTCTGGGGATGTCTCTGGCTCATGGCGGGCACCTGACCCATGGCGCCTCGGTGAATTTTTCCGGCAAGTTCTACAAGGCATTTTCCTATGGGCTGGAGAAGGAAACCGAGACCCTGGACTACGCCGAAATGGAAGCGCTGGCCCGGGAGCACCGGCCGAAGATGATCATTGCCGGGGCCTCGGCGTATTCCCGAACCATTGATTTCCACCGTTTTCGCAACATTTGCGATGAAATCGGCGCTTACCTGATGGTCGACATGGCGCACTACGCCGGGCTGATTGCGGCGGGCGTGTACCCGTCGCCGGTCGGCATCGCCGACTTCATCACCTCCACCACCCACAAAACCTTGCGTGGCCCGCGCGGCGGTCTGATCCTGGCCAAAGCGCAATACGCTGCGCTGCTGGATAAGACGATTTTCCCGGTTTACCAGGGCGGGCCGCTGATGCACGTCATCGCGGCCAAGGCCGTGGCATTCAACGAAGCCCTTGGCGATGGGTTCAAGCATTACCAGCAACGGGTGATCAACAACGCCCGGACCATGGCCGACATCCTGACCCGCCGTGGTTTGCGCGTGGTGTCCGGCGGCACCGACTGCCACATGTTCCTGCTCGATCTGCGCTCGATGAACATCACCGGCAAAGATGCCGAAGCGCTGCTGGAAAGCGCCCACATCACGCTAAACAAAAACGCGATTCCCGACGATCCGCAGAAGCCGGCGATCACCAGCGGCATCCGCATTGGCACGCCAGCACTGACGACCCGTGGCTTTGGCGAGGCGGAGTGCGCTGAAGTGGCGAACCTGATCGCCGACCTGCTGCAACAACCTAACAACGCGGCGCTGCTGGATAACATCCGGCGCCGGGTGATGCACTTGTGTGAATGTTTTCCGGTGTATCTGCTGAGTTGATTGCTGGAGGAACATACCGGATAGGGGGGGGCTCTAAAAACGTAAGCATCAGCCAAACACACCTTCCTGATCCCGGCGCTTAGGGCGATGGTGTCCCCCAAGTGGACACCATTTTTAGCCTTAACTGTAGTCGCAAGCCTTAAAACAAAAAAACCGCCCCTTCTTTCGTTGGTGGCGGTTTCAGTCTTACGTTTGAGTAGGGTTACCTGAGTACAGAGAACATCTGCGGGACTTTTGTTTTACGCCCCGACCTTCTTCACGCCGAGCTTCTTCAGCTCTTCATCGCGCAGTTCGCGACGCAGGATCTTGCCAACGTTGGTGGTCGGCAGCGCATCGCGGAACTCGACGGCTTTCGGCACTTTATAGCCGGTAACGTTGGCACGCATGTGCGTCATCACCTGCTCTTTGGTCAGGGTGACACCCGGTTTGGCGACGATGAAAATCTTGATCGCCTCGCCCGACTTCTCGTCCGGCACACCAATGGCCGCGCATTGCAGCACGCCCGGCAAGATGGCCAGTACGTCTTCGAGCTCGTTCGGGTAGACGTTGAAACCGGAGACCAGAATCATGTCTTTCTTGCGATCGACAATGCGCATGTAGCCGTCAGGCTGGATCAGCGCGATGTCACCGGTCTTCAACCAGCCTTCGCTGTCGAGGATTTCATCGGTGGCTTCCTGACGCTGCCAGTAGCCTTTCATCACTTGCGGACCTTTCACGCACAGCTCACCGATTTCGCCCAGCGGCTGTTCAACGCCAGCGTCATCAATGACTTTGCACAGGGTCGACGGCACCGGAATACCGATCGTGCCGATCTGAATGTTCTGGTTTGGATTGACGGTGGCCACCGGGCTGGTTTCGGTCATGCCGTAGCCTTCGCAGATGGCGCAACCGGTCACGGCTTTCCAGCGTTCGGCAGCGGCCAGTTGCAAGGCCATGCCACCGGACAAGGTGATTTTCAGGCCTGAGAAATCCAGCTTGCGGAACGCTTCGTTGTTGCACAGCGCCACAAACAAGGTGTTCAGACCGACAAAACCGCTGAACTTCCACTTCGACAGTTCCTTGACCATCGCCGGCAGGTCGCGCGGGTTGCTGATCAGGATGTTGTGGTTGCCGATCAGCATCATCGCCATGCAATGAAAGGTGAAGGCATAGATGTGGTACAGCGGCAGTGGCGTGATGAGGATTTCGCACCCTTCATTCAGGTTCGAGCCCATCAGCGCCTTGCACTGCAGCATGTTCGCCACCAGGTTGCGGTGGGTCAGCATTGCACCCTTGGCCACGCCGGTGGTGCCGCCGGTGTATTGCAATACGGCAACGTCGCTGCTGGCCGGGTTGGCTTCGGTCACAGGTTGGCCGTGGCCTTTGTTCAACACGTGATTGAACGTGATGGACTTGGGCAGGTGGAACGCCGGGACCATCTTCTTCACGTACTTGATGACACTGTTGATCAGCAGGCGCTTGAGCGGTGGCAGCAGGTCGGCCACTTCAGTGACGATGACATGCTTGACGCTCGTCCTGGGCACCACGGTCTCGGCCAGGTGCGCCATGTTCGCCAGACAAACCAGCGCCTTGGCGCCGGAATCATTGAATTGGTGTTCCATTTCCCGCGCGGTGTACAGCGGGTTGGTGTTGACCACGATCAAGCCGGCGCGGATGGCACCAAACACGGCGATCGGGTATTGCAGCAGGTTCGGCAGTTGCACGGCGATTCGATCGCCCGGCTGCAAGTCGGTATGCTGTTGCAGGTAAGCGGCAAAAGCACCCGACAATTCGTACAGCTCACCATAGGTGAGTGTCTTGCCGAGGTTACTAAAGGCCGGTTTGTTGGCGAAGCGTTGGCAGGATTGCTTTAACACTGCCTGAATATTCGGATACTCGTCTGGATTGATGTCGGCAGCAATTCCAGCTGGGTACTTATCCTTCCAAAAGTCTTCGATCATGGAAGCCCACTCCTCAGCAACGCGAATTCATCACCGCATTTGATGCGATTATTATTGGTGTGTGTTTTGTATTGGTGTCTTTTTGTTGGTGAGTCTGGCTTTTACATAGGCCGAGAAGTCACAAAGCGCGCCGAGAGTAGCAGCTTTGCCAAGGCCCTACTAGAGCCAAAGAAAGCCCCTACAGTCACTTTGATGACTCAAGACAATTCAATAGTCAATTTTAGAGCAAAGATTCTATACACCCTTGAAAGCCTCTGGAATCGGCGTTTCCCCCTCAAAAAGCATCGCGGGCAAGCCCGCTCCCACAGGGATCAGTGGTGACCTTGTGGGAGCGGGCTTGCCCGCGAATGCGCGAAGCACAGCCTTCAGGTATTACGCGATATCGCGCAGCTCCCGTCGCAGGATCTTGCCCACTGGCGTCATCGGCAGCGACTCGCGCAGCACGATGTGCTTGGGCACCTTGTAGGCGGTGAAATTTTCCTTGCAGTAGGCCTTCAGCTCTTCAAGGCTGATCCCGGCTTCACGCGCCACCACGAAAAGCTTCACCGCTTCCCCGGAGCGCTCGTCCGGCACGCCGATCACCGCGCAGTTCGCGACCTTCGGGTGCGCCATGACCACGTCCTCGATCTCGTTCGGGTACACGTTGAAACCCGAGACGATGATCATGTCTTTCTTGCGATCGACAATCCGCACGAACCCGTCCGGGTCGATCACCGCGATGTCACCGGATTTGAACCAGCCCTCGGCATCCAGCACTTCGGCGGTGGCTTCGGGTTTCTGCCAATAGCCTTTCATTATTTGCGGGCCCTTGATGCAAAGCTCGCCGCGCTCGCCCATGGGTTGTTCGACACCGTCATCATTGATGACTTTCAACGTGGTGCCCGGCACCGGCAGGCCGACCGTGCCAATGCGTGACTTGTCGCCATACGGGTTGGTGCAGGCCACCGGCGAGGTTTCGGTCAAGCCATAGCCTTCGGTGATCCGACAACCGGTCATCTGCTCCCAACGCTCGGCGGTAGCCTTGACCAACGCGGTGCCGCCGGAGTTGGTGAGTTTGAGGCTGGAGAAGTCCAGGGTCTTGAAGTCCGGATGATCCATCAGCGCGACGAACAGCGTGTTGAGCCCCAGCAGCGCCGAGAACCGCCAATTTTTCAGCTCTTTGATGAAGCCGGCGATGTCCCGCGGATTGGTGATCAACACGTTGTGGTTACCGGTGACCATCATGCACATGCAATTCGCCGTGAAGGCATAGATGTGGTACAGCGGCAGCGGCGCGATCATCACTTCCTGACCTTCGCGCAACAGCGGTTTGCCATCGCTGCCGAACTGGCCAAGACAGGCGTGGGCCTGCTGCATGTTGGCAACCAGGTTGCCGTGGGTCAGCATCGCGCCCTTGGCCAGCCCGGTGGTGCCGCCGGTGTATTGCAGCACAGCGACATTGTCGAGGCTGACCTTCAATGGCTTGATGCTCTGACCGCGCCCCAGGCGCAACGCGCTCTTGAAGGAAATCGCCTGCGGCAGGTCATAGGCCGGCACCATCTTCTTGACCTTGTCGACCACGGTATTGATCAGCCAACCCCTGGCGGTCGGCATCAGGTCGCCCATCTTCGCTTCGATCAGGTACTGAATCTCGGTGTCGGGCAGCACTTCCTGGACCTTCTGCCCGAACATGTTCAGGTACACCAGCGCCCGTGCACCGGAATCCTTGAACTGATGACGCATCTCACGCGCGGTGTACAGCGGGTTGGTGTTGACCACAATCAGCCCGGCACGCAGCGCGCCGAACACGGCAATCGGATAATGCAGGACATTGGGCATCTGCACCGCGATGCGATCGCCGGGCAGCAGGTCGGTCTGTGTTTGCAGGTAGCCTGCGAAAGCCGCGCTGTAGCGCTCCAGCTCCGCATAAGTGAGCGTCACGCCCATGTTGCTGAACGCCGGACGGTCAGCGAATTTCTTGCAGGAACGCTCGAACACCTCGATCACCGACTTGTAGGCCCCCGGATCGATATCATTGGGTACGCCGGCCGGGCGTTTGTCATTCCAGAAATCAGGTTGCATTGTTCTTGTCCTCTTTACCTGAACGAATCCGGGCCGCCTCTCTGTGACGCTGAAAAGCGGGGCTTCTGGGACACTAGCAGTTATGGTGATTCAGGCAAATATACGCACCAGTGTCATTGATCGTGTGAATCTTGCTGCTGAGGGACACCCACATCGCACGCCCAGCGGTTGATGAGCTATACAATGCAACGACGCCGCGCCTAAACAAAACCGTGCAAAGGAATCGCCATGATCCACGACACTTTCTGGTTGACCGCGATTGACCACAGTCGACTTTTCGTCAACCAGTGGCTGCCTGAAGGCCCGCCCCACGCGGTGATCCTGCTGTCCCACGGCATGGCTGAACACAGCGGCCGTTATGCGCGGCTGGCGCAGGTTTTATGTGCCGAGGGTTACGGCGTTTATGCGCTGGACCAGCGCGGTCATGGCAAAACCGCCGAAAACGGCGTGCTCGGGCACTTCGCGGACAAGGACGGCTGGCGCAAAGTGGTCGGAGACCTGGCCAGCCTCAACCAGTACATCGGCCAACACCATCCGGGCATACCGATCGTGTTGCTTGGCCACAGCATGGGCAGCTACATCGCCCAGGCGTACCTGCTGCATCACAGCGCCAGCCTGTACGGCGCCGTGCTCAGCGGCTCGAACTTCCAGCCAGCGACGCTCTACCGTGTTGCGCGCCTGATTGCGCGTTTCGAACGCTGGCGCCAGGGTGCGACCGGTCGCAGCGCGTTGATTGAGTGGTTGTCGTTCGGTTCATTCAACAAGGCCTTCAAGCCCCATCGCACCGCATTCGACTGGCTTAGCCGCGACCCGGACGAAGTCGACAAATACGTCCACGACCCGCTCTGTGGCTACCGTTGCACTAACCAACTGTGGATCGATCTGCTCGGCGGCTTGCAGCAGATCAGCAAAGCGTCCAATCTCGCGCAGATCGATCCGGGCCTGCCGTTGCTGGTGATCGGTGGTGAATGTGATCCGGTGAGCGAAGGCAAACGTCTCAAGGATCTGACCGACGCGCTGCGCGATGCCGGTAGCCAGTGCATGCAATTGAACATCTACCCGCAGGCCCGGCACGAACTGTTCAACGAGAGCAACCGCGATGAAGTGACCGCGGACCTGCTCAAATGGCTGGCCCAGGTACTGAGCCATCGCCGACCGCCCAGAACCGAATAATGTTTGGTTATTTCACTTAACTCGTCACAGGATTCAAGACACATGACCCAGGTTACCAATACCCCGTACGAAGCCCTTGAAGTCGGCCAGACCGCCAGCTACAGCAAGACCGTCGAAGAACGCGACATTCAGCTGTTCGCGGCGATGTCCGGCGACCACAACCCGGTGCACCTGGACGCCGAGTTTGCAGCGGCGAGCATGTTCAAGGAACGCATCGCCCACGGCATGTTCAGCGGTGCACTGATCAGCGCTGCCGTCGCCTGCGAGTTGCCTGGGCCGGGGACTATTTATATCGGTCAGCAAATGAGCTTTCAGAAGCCAGTGAAAATCGGCGACACCCTGACTGTGCGCCTGGAAATCCTCGAGAAACTGCCGAAGTTCCGCGTGCGCATCGCCACACGGGTATTCAACCAGCGCGATGAGCTGGTCGTGGACGGCGAGGCGGAAATCCTCGCGCCGCGCAAACAGCAGACAGTGACCTTGCCAACTTTGCCAGCGATCAGCATTGGCTGATTGATTGAGGGGGTCAGCAAGATCCCCCTCTCCCCACCCTTCTCCACCTGCACGCGGAATGCCTGTATTTTCCAGACTGTTTGAATCAAGACGACCGATCGATGAATCCCGAAAAACTCGAACTGTTGGTCACCCGCGAAATGCCCTTTGGCAAATACAAGGGTCGCATCATTGCCGACCTGCCCGGCCAATACCTGAACTGGTTCGCCCGTGAGGGTTTCCCCCACGGTGAACTGGGTGGTTTGTTGGCCCTGATGCAGGAAATTGACCACAACGGCCTGTCCGACTTGCTCGACCCACTGCGCGCCAAACATGGCAAACCCAAACCTCGCCACTGACCCACGGAAGGAGTCACCCATGCCCGAAAACACTCGCCGCGCCCATGATGAAGCTTTTTGGCGGACGTTCGCCGACCGCTACGAAGTCCAGCCAGGTCCGATCAACCTGGAGAACGGTTACTTCGGCCGCATGTCGCGCACCGTGATCGAGGAATACCAGCGCAACATCGAACTCATCAACCGCAGCAACTCGGTGCATGTGCGCCAGCGCTTCGAAAAGCTCGAAAGCGTGGCGATACGCGGGCAGTTGGCCAAGCTCTTACGGGTACCCGCCGAAGCGGTCGCCCTGACCCGCAGCGCCTCGGACGCACTGCAATCGCTGATTCGCAACTACAACGGCTTGCAGCCGGGCGATCAGGTGCTGCTCTGCGATCTGGAATACGACACGGTCAAAAGTGCGATGCGCTGGCTGGCACGCCATCGCGGTGTTGAAGTGATCGAGATCGAACATTCCCATCCCGCCAGCTTCGAGTCATTGCTGGCGAGCTACCGCGAGGCGTTCGTACGTTATCCACGGCTCAAGCTGATGGCGCTGACCCACGTCACTCATCGCACCGGTCTGGTGATGCCGGTCAAGGCGATTGCCGCAGCGGCCAAAGAGCACGGGATCGATGTGATCCTCGACGGTGCCCATGCCCTCGGCCAGATCGAATTCAACCTTGATGATCTGGGTATCTCTTTCGCCGGTTACAACCTGCACAAATGGATCGGCGCGCCGCTGACCCTGGGCTTTATCTACATCACTCCACAGCGCCTGGCCGATATTGATCCCGACATGGGCGAGTTTCATTTCCCGGTCACCGACATCCGCTCGCGCACGCCTTACAGCACGCCAAACATCCCGGCGTTACTGACCTTGCCGCTGGTGTTCGAAGAACATGATTCCATCGGCGGCGCGGCCGCCAAGGGTGCACGGCTCAATTACCTGCGCAATCTGTGGGTCGAGGCCGTTCGCGACGTGCCAGGTATTGAAGTCATGACCCCGGATGATCCACGACTGTATTGCGGCATCACCTCGATGCGTTTCACCCGGCAGGCCGACCAGCAAGCGCTGGTCGACCGCCTGCTCAACGACTACAACCTGTTCACCGTGGCCCGCAGCGGTTCGGCGTGCGGCAGCTGTATTCGCATCACGCCCGGCCTGACCAGCACCGCACAGGAAATGCACCGGGTGGCTCAGGCCCTGATCGAACTGAGTTGATGCGATGAACACCAGGGTTTAACCCCCCTGGTGTTCACACGGTGTAGATATCGAAGTCTTCGGGCTTGAGGCAGTCACTTTTCTATAGGCAAAAAAAACGGCGCACTGACCAAGTGCGCCGTAAAGCCGTAGAACACAACTGCAACGATTCTGCGTAAAAAACAGCCAGTAAAACCAATCAGTCCAGCAGGGCCAGCGCCTCGGCGGTGCACTCCTGGATACGTGCCCAGTCGCCGTTCTTGATCCACTCCGGATCAAGCATCCAGCTACCGCCGACGCACATCACGTTTTTCAGCGCCATGTAGCTCTTGATGTTGGCTGGACCAACGCCACCCGTCGGGCAGAAGCGCACTTCGCCGAACGGGCCGCCAAGGGCTTTGATCGCTGCCACACCACCGCTGACTTCCGCCGGGAATAGCTTGAAGCGGCGATAGCCCAGAGCGTAACCCTCCATGATCCCGGAGGCGTTGCTGATACCCGGCAACAATGGAATCGGGCTGGCAACGCTGGCTTCCAGCAGGTCACGGGTAATGCCTGGCGTCACGATGAACTGCGAACCGGCGGCTTCAGCCGCGGCCAGCATGTTGCGATCGAGCACTGTGCCGGCACCGGTGACCAGCTCTGGACGCTGTTCACGCAGAATCTGGATGGCCTTGAGCCCGAACTGCGAACGCAGGGTCACTTCCAGGGCCGTCAACCCACCCGCCGCGAGGGCATCGGCCAGCGGCAGAATGTCTTGCTCACGAGCAATGGTGATCACCGGCAAAATCCGCGCCTTGACGCAGAGGCTGTCGATCAGGGCAACTTTGTCCGCCATGGAAACGGTTGGTTGGGTGTTTGTCATAGCGGCTGATCCTTGGCTCATGGGCACCAGTAAATCTCTAACGTGGGTTGCAGAAACGCGCGAATCGGCATTGCGGCGACATCGTCACCGGCCAGTGCGGCACTCAGGGTGGTCAGCTTGGACTGACCGGAAATCGATAGCACGGTGAACTGTGCCGAGGCCAGTAGCGCGCGGCTCATGGTCAGGCGCTGATGCGGCACGGTCGGCGCCAGCATCGGCCAGCAACGGCGCGTACCGTCGGCCTGCAAAGCTTCGGCAAGATTCGGGCTGTTGGGGAACAGCGAGGCGGTGTGACCGTCGTCGCCCATGCCCAGCACCAACGCGTCGATTGCCGGCAGCTCGGCGAGCAAACGGTCGGCTTGCTCGGCAGCCTGTTCAAGGTTGGCAGTGGCACTGTAGAGGCTGAGGAACTTCGCCTTGGCCGCCGGGCCTTGCAACAAGTAACGCTTGAGCAGACCGGCATTGCTGTCGGCGTGCTCCACCGGTACCCAGCGCTCGTCCGCCAGGGTCACCACGACCTTGGACCAATCCAGCGCCTGTTTGGCCAGGTGCTGGAAAAACGCCACCGGGCTGCGTCCGCCGGACACTACCAGCGTCGCGGTGCCACGAGCATCGATGGCGTCGCTGAGTTGCTTGGCCACTGTCAGTGCCAGGCCTTCGGCCAGCAACACGGGGCTGCGAAACTCATGAGCGCTGACGCCCTGAGGCAGTTTGAATTCAGATATCGCCATACCACGACCTCCCGTCCCGCGTGATCAGTGCAATGGAACTCATCGGTCCCCAGGACCCGGCCGCGTACGGCTTGGGCGCATCACCGGACTTCTTCCACCCGGCGATCAACTGGTCACACCACTTCCACGCGGCTTCGATTTCATCTTTACGGACAAACAGGTTCTGATTGCCACGCATCACTTCAAGCAACAACCGCTCGTAGGCATCGGGGATCCGTGCGCTGCGATAGGTATCGGAAAAATTCAGCTGCAACGGACCGCTGCGCAGCTGCATGCCCTTGTCCAGGCCTTGTTCTTTGGTCATCACGCGCAAGGAAATGCCTTCGTCCGGTTGCAAGCGGATGATCAGCTTGTTGCTGATCTGCAAGCGCTGCTCGGGGGCGAAGATGTAGTGCGACGGCTCCTTGAAGTGGATGACGATCTGCGACAGCTTCTGCGGCATGCGTTTACCGGTACGCAGGTAAAACGGCACGCCGGCCCAGCGCCAGTTGCGGATGTCGGCACGCAGGGCGACGAAGGTTTCGGTATCGCTCTGAGTGTTGGAGTTCTCTTCCTCCAGGTAACCCGGCACCGACTTGCCGTCGCTGTGACCGGCGATGTACTGGCCGCGCACTACTTGAGTCGTCAGGCCTTCCGGGCTGATCGGCGCCAGCGCCTTGAGCACTTTGACTTTCTCGTCACGGATGCTGTCGGCCGACAGGTCGGCTGGCGGGTCCATGGCGATCAGACACAGCAGCTGCAACAGGTGGTTCTGAATCATGTCCCGCAGCTGGCCGGCCTTGTCGAAGTAGCCCCAGCGGCCCTCGATCCCGACCTTCTCGGCAACGGTGATTTCCACGTGTGAGATGTAGTTCTGGTTCCACTGGGTTTCGAACAGGCTGTTGGCGAAACGCAGGGCGATCAGGTTCTGCACCGTCTCTTTGCCCAGGTAGTGGTCGATGCGGTAAGTGCGGTTTTCCGGGAAGTATCGCGCCACCGCGTCATTGACCTTGCGCGATGACTCGAGGTCCGAACCGATCGGCTTTTCCAGCACCACACGGGTGTTTTCAGTCAGACCGACTTTCGCCAGGTTCTCGCAAATCGCGCCGTACACCGCAGCCGGCGTGGCGAAGTAGGCAATCATCCGCTGCGCCGTGCCGGCCAGTTCGGCCAGGGCGACGTAGTCGTCAGACTTGAGGAAGTCGACATGCAGGTACGTCATGCGGGCCAGGAAGCGTTCGACCACGGCTTCGTCGAGCTCCTTGGCATCGACGTAATGGCGCAGCTCGCGGGCAATAAGGGCCAAATGCTCTTGCTCGGTGCCCGGTTCACGGGCCAGTGCGATAATGCGCGTGTCCTCATGCAGCAGGTCGGCGCCATCCAGTTGGTACAAGGCAGGAAACAGCTTGCGCAGGGCCAGATCGCCGAGGGCGCCGAACAAGGCAAAGGTGCACGGTTCAACCGTAATCGAAGGCATGATGTTTGTTCTTTTATCAAGTTAAGCTACAAATACCTTTTTTTAAGGCATCGCTCAAGGAAAAATGTAGTAATAACCACAACATTTTTCCAAAATACAGATTCCAAGTGGTGGTCGGTCGGGGCCACCAGTAGGATAGGCCACCATTATGGGCCGCTTCACAGGCCCAATCTGCATAGCCGACCTAAGGAACATGAATGGACCGCGTGCGAAATTTACTGGAACAAATCCAGAATCGCCTTGCAGACCTGAACAAGGCCGAACGCAAGGTCGCCGAAGTGATCCTGCTCAACCCACAGCAGGCCACTCGCTTCAGTATTGCCGCCCTCGCCCAGGCCGCCTCGGTCAGCGAGCCGACGGTCAACCGTTTCTGCCGTTCGTTCGGTGTCAGCGGCTATCCGGAACTCAAACTGCAACTGGCCCAGAGCCTGGCCAGCGGCGCCGCGTATGTCAGCCGCGCGGTGGAAGCCGACGACAACCCTGAGGCCTACACCCAGAAAATCTTTGGCAGCGCCATCGCCTCGCTGGACAGCGCCTGCCAGGCACTGGACCCGAACCTGATCAGCCGCGCCGTGGACTTGCTGATCCAGGCCCGGCAGATCCACTTCTTCGGCCTCGGTGCGTCAGCTCCGGTGGCATTGGATGCGCAGCACAAGTTCTTCCGCTTCAACCTGGCGGTCACCGCCCACGCCGACGTGCTGATGCAGCGGATGATTGCCTCGGTGGCCCACACGGGCGAACTGTTCGTGATCATTTCCTACACCGGACGCACCCGCGAACTGGTGGAAGTGGCGCGCATTGCCCGCGAGAACGGTGCCTCGGTGCTGGGTCTGACGGCCGAGGGTTCGCCACTGGCCAAGGCCAGCACCCTGAGCCTGAACATCCCGCTGCCGGAAGACACCGACATCTACATGCCGATGACGTCGCGGATCATCCAGCTGACAGTACTCGACGTGCTCGCGACCGGCATGACCCTGCGCCGGGGCGTCGACTTCCAGCCGCATTTGCGCAAGATCAAGGAAAGCCTCAACGCCAGCCGGTACCCGATTGGGGATGAGTTCAACTAAGGGCGGTGAGCGGGATAAGGCGCAGACCCTGTGGGAGCAAGCTTGCTCCCACAGGGTTTGGCGCTACTTCGGGGTATCGGGCTGATTCGCCGGATGGGCTTTGACGAAGGCCGGATGCTGCACCGCCAGTGCAGCGACCCGGCGAATCCGCGGATAAGCCTCAAGGGAAATGTTGAAACGCTCGGCTGCATACAGCTGTGGAATCAGATAGACATCCGCCAACCCAGGCGAGCTGCCGAAACAGTAACCGTCGTCACCAATCAAGTGCTCGACTGCCGCCAACCCCTGAGTGATCCAGTGGCCGATCCACTGCACCACCTGCGGCTCATCATGACCGAGCTGGCGCAGTTGATTGAGCACGCTGACGTTGTGCAGCGGATGAATGTCGCAACCGATCAACGCTGCCACCGCGCGCTCGTGCGCACGTTTGGCCAGGTCTTTGGACAACAGCGGCACCTGCGGATAACGTTCCTCCAGGTACTCGATGATTGCCGGGGACTGGATCAGCAACTCACCTTCATCGGTGCGCAAGGCCGGCACCCGGCCTTGCGGGTTGATCTGCAGATAAGCCGGTTGCTGATGTTCGCCACCCTGCGGCGCGATCAGATTGATCGGCTGCGCCTGGTAATCCAGGCCTTTGAGTGCCAGGGCAATGCGCACCCGAAAGGACGAGGTTGAACGATAGTAGGTAAAGAGTTCCATAGCCTGAACCTCTTAGCGTGCTGGCAGGATTTTGCCGCGGCATTCGCCGAAACCAATAGAGGCGAAACCGTCACGGCTGCACCGTGCGCGCAG
Organism: Pseudomonas sp. GW822-FHT02D10; assembly: GCF_058802345.1. Taxonomy (NCBI): domain Bacteria; kingdom Pseudomonadati; phylum Pseudomonadota; class Gammaproteobacteria; order Pseudomonadales; family Pseudomonadaceae; genus Pseudomonas; species Pseudomonas sp. GW822-FHT02D10. The sequence goes on along the minus strand of NZ_JBXAOB010000021.1, from coordinate 4,042 downwards.
GATGATTTCGTCGCCGTCTTCAAGGAACTTGCGCACTTCGCCCGAAGCCAGCTCGATTGGCTTTTTGCCGCCTTCGGTGATTTCCAGCAGGCTGCCGAACTGACCATTCTCGGGTCCCGACAAAGTGCCCGAACCGAACAAATCACCGGCCTGCAACTGGCAACCGTTGACGCTGTGGTGCGCAACCAGTTGCGCCACGGTCCAGTACATATGCCGGGTGTTGCTCAGGGTCAGGCGATGGGCGGGCAGGTTTTGTTCGCGCATGGTTTCGGTGAGCAGCAGCACTTCCAGTTCGATATCAAAGGCACCGGCCGCCTGATCACGCGTGTCGAACAGGTACGGCAGCGGCTGCGGGTCGCCTTCGGGGCGCGCCGGTTGGGCACGGCGGAACGGCTCCAGCGCTTCAGCGGTGACGACCCATGGCGAGATGCTGGTGATAAAGCTTTTCGACAGGAACGGCCCCAGCGGCTGGTATTCCCAGGCCTGGATGTCGCGCGCCGACCAGTCGTTGAGCAGGCAGAAACCAGCGATATGCTCGGCGGCGTCGCCGATGGCAATCGAATCGCCCATCTCATTGCCTTGACCAATCCAGATGCCCAGTTCCAGCTCGTAGTCCAGACGCGCGCACGGGCCAAACGTTGGCTCGGTCTGACCGGCGGGCAAGGTCTGGCCTTTCGGACGACGCACATCGGTGCCGGACGGGCGAATGGTCGACGCACGGCCGTGGTAGCCGATCGGCACGTACTTGTAGTTCGGCAGCAGCGGGTTGTCCGGGCGGAACAGTTTGCCGACGTTCTGCGCGTGCTCGATGCCGACGTAAAAGTCGGTGTAGTCATTGATCTTCGCAGGCAGGTGCATCTGGCAATCGGCGGCCAATGGCAGCAGTTTCGCGCCTTGGGCTTCGATCTTGCCGTGCAGGGTGCTGCCTTCAGCGAACAGTTCCAGCAGGCGCTCGCGCAGGGCAACACGGGCACCACGACCGAGGTCGAAGAAAGCGTTCAACTGACCGCCACGAGTGGCTTCGACTGCCGTGCGCGCAGCACCGTCAAACAGACCGGCTTCGAGTGCCGCCTCCAGATCGAAAATATGCTCGCCGATCGCCACACCGCTGCGCGGAGCCGAACCCTGGGTGCTGAACACACCCAGTGGCAGGTTTTGCAGCGGGAAGTCGGCGTGGCCATTGGCGGAGGCAACCCAGCTACGAGTGGGGGTGGTCTGAGTCATGGGTTATCTCCGGTTCGGATTGAAAGTGGCGGGCAGCGAGGCCCAGCAAGCATCGTAGGTGTTTTGCAGTTGCGGGCAATCGAGGGCAAAGCGGCTTGGGCGCAACACCTGGCTGGTCTCGAACATGAAGGCCATGGTGTTATCGATTTTGCTCGGCGCAAGCGTGGCATTGATCGCCTTGGTGCAGGTTTCGCCGTCCGGACCGTGAGCGCTCATGCAGCTGTGCAACGACGCGCCCCCCGGCAGGAAACCCTCGGCCTTGGCGTCGTAGGTGCCCTGGATCAGGCCCATGAATTCGTTCATCAGGTTGCGATGGAACCACGGTGGACGGAAGGTGTTTTCGGCCACCATCCAGCGCGGCGGGAAGATCACGAAATCGAGGTTGGCCAGGCCGTGGACGCTGGTCGGCGACGTCAGCACGGTGAAGATCGACGGGTCCGGATGATCGAAGCTGACGGTGCCGATGGTGTTGAAGCGGCGCAGGTCATATTTGTACGGCACATTATTACCGTGCCAGGCGACCACGTTCAGTGGCGAATGGTCGAGCTCGCAGCCCCACAACTCGCCGAGGAACTTCTGCACCAGGGTGGTCGGTTGTTTGAGGTCTTCGTAGTGCGCGACCGGGGTCAGGAAGTCCCGTGGATTGGCCAGACCGTTACTACCAATCGGCCCGAGGTCCGGCAAACGCAGCGGCGCGCCATGGTTTTCGGCCAGGTAGCCACGGGCTTGCGGGTCGAGCAGTTCGATGCGGAACTTCAAACCGCGTGGCAACACGGCTATTTCCAGCGGCTCCAGCCCCAGCACGCCGAGCTCGGTGACAATGCGCAACCGACCCGACTCCGGCACCAGCAACCACTCGCCATCGGCGTTGAAGAACACCCGTTCCATCGAGCGATTGGCGCGGTAGTGATAGATGCTGATCCCGGCCGGTTTTTCCGAACCCGAATTGGCCGCCATGCTCACCAGACCGTCGATGAAGTCGGTCGGCTCGGCAGGGATGTCCAACGGGTTCCAGCGCAGGCGATTGGGCGTCACTTCGCCCAGCGGTCCGCCGGCCAGCTGTCGATCAAGCTTGACGAATGCCGGGTGATTGGCCGACGGCTGAATGCGGTACATCCAGGTACGTCGCGCTTCACTGCGCACCATGGTGAACGCAGTACCAGAGAACAGTTCGGTGTAGAGACCATAGGGAGCTTTTTGCGGGGAGTTCTGGCCGACGGGCAGTGCGCCGGGCAGCGCTTCACTGCTGAATTCGTTGCCAAAGCCTGACTGATAAGCCAGCGCTGGCGCCGTTGAATCGTGGTTCATGGAGCCTCCTGAACAGGGAGTAGGTCGTGGCCCATGACGTCTTGTTCAGAAGTCTTGGCACGCCAGGTTGTTTTTGTCGTAATTCAATTACGCATAACGTAATTTGATTGGTATTGACCGTCAAGCTATAAAGACGCCCATTCGTCCCGGGATTACACCGCCTCCATGAGCACCAGCGACAGCAACGGTAAACAGAAAGTCCGCTCCGCCGAGGTCGGCACCGACATCCTCAAGGCCTTGGCCGAGTTGTCGCCCTCGACGTCTTTGTCGCGTCTGGCCGAACACGTGCAGATGCCGGCGAGCAAGGTTCACCGCTATTTGCAGGCGTTGATCGCCAGTGGGTTTGCCGAACAAAACAGCACCACCAACCATTACGGCCTCGGCCGCGAAGCCCTGCGCGTCGGCCTGGCCGCTTTAAACAGTATGGACGTGCTGAAAGTCGCCGCCCTGCCACTGGCCGAGTTGCGCGACGACCTGAACGAAACCTGCTTCCTCGCGGTGTGGGGCAACCAGGGCGCAACCGTGGTGCATATCGAACCGGCGGTGCGTGCGGTGACGGTGGTGACGCAACTGGGTTCGGTGCTGCCGCTGCTCAGTTCGTCCACCGGCCTGGTGTTCAGTGCTTATTTGCCGAACCGGGAAACCGTCGAGTTACGGGAACTGGAATTACAGGCAACGGCTGCCCATCCGCTGGCTGATAACCAGACCTACGCAACCTTGTGTGAACAGATCCGCGAACGCGGTTTGCATCATGTGCATGGACTCTTGATGCCGGGCGTGGACGCGTTGTCCGCACCGGTGTTCAACGCTGTCGGCCACGTCGCGGCGGTGCTGACCATCGTCGGCCCGACATCGCTGTTCCACGCCGACGAAAACGGCCCGGCGGCGCAGCGTTTGCTGGCGGCGACCCGGGCCGTGAGTTGGCGGATGGGCTATGAACCCGCCGCCGTTGGTTAAATCGTTCAGCACTGAACGCCTGTGTTTACTCCAGCAGTGTCTGCTCGCTGGATTCAGGCTCCTCAAGTGCCTCCTTCATCAAGGCGGTCATCACCGCAAGATCCACCGTTTTTCCGGTGCACGTGGAGACAACGCTCAAACAGGTATTCGCATCGCCTAACCGTTTGGCAATTGCCTTCTGTACAGGCGAGAACCCCAACTTGCCGATGCGCATCGTGGCCAATTCCAGCATGCAATCCAGGTAGCTTGCGAACAGCGCCTTGTAATCACCTTCGTGATAAGCCTTGGCCCCATCGAACACCCCTTTTGCAATCACTACGGCGCTCAGTCCAAAACCGATCGGCGGGAACACACAGCCTACGACGGTAACTGCCGCTACGGCAGCGTCATAAACCAGTTTGCCAACCAGCTCGACAAGACTCGTGGTTTGAGCATCTACACCGTCAATGACCTGATTGATCCTGTCGGCGTAAGAACCAGCCCTTTCAAGGTCTTTTCCCTTTATGGACCTTAAGCACCCGATCCGTCGACACATGAGCATGCGCAGCCTTTC